>SDOA01000119.1 GCA_004524595.1 Candidatus Thorarchaeota archaeon
AATCCTCCAATAGTCCAAATTGGAAATAGAATCGCAATGGATGGTATGAAATACATATAGAGCATTCCTAGGATGAAGATCAATTCAAAGACCATCATTATGACTGCTCCTACTCCTGTTATTCTCAGAATGAAATTATCAACCTTATCTGACCAATCCATGTTAGCTAACTTTTGATATTCCTCATTCAATACGTTTGCCCAACTACTCTCAGATAGACATGGTTTTTTTGTGCAGTTAACAAGAGTTAGAAGTTTCCCACCGTAATCTCCCACACGTTTCTCAGCACATTCATCACAAATGAGGTCTCCACATACATGACAGACCTCAGTCGCAACTCTATTGGGATGATTCACACAATCTCTATCTTGACTTGGTCCCAAAACAGGACTTGCACAGTATTGACAAAGATTCACCTTGTCTTCGTGTTCAACTAAGACGCGACCTCCACAGACAGGACACATGATATAGTCTTTAGACCTCATCAATATCTATCCCCCCAAAACGATGCTGTACTCTGTTGTCCCGCTCGTCTACGTCGCTCTTCTTCTATTTGTCTTTCTGTTTCCATTCTCTGTCTTTCGCTTAGAGACCTAACCCTATACTCATCTTCCCACGACCTACTCATTGGGCGAAGAGTTGATTCCTTAACTTTTGGCATCTTTTGCTGAATTATGCTTTGTATTCTAATAGTGTCTATTGATTGGAAATCTGTCTTACTAATGACTTTCATAGCTTCGATTGTGACTGCAATTAATCCTGCGTAAAATAAAATTGGAATTATAATGATGGCACCAAGAAGGAGAATGACTCCTGCAAGTATTGGGATGGCTATGATTATAATAATAATAACAAGAATTGCGCCTGCACAATTATCTCCACTACCACCACCGCCACCACTCTTTCCGAAACTCGCAAGCAATTCCAAAGGAAGCCGCCATAGGTATTTCATGGCGCCACCATAAGCTCCTAGAAAACGCCGATAGATCCCGCCTATTGTGGAGAATCTAGATCCCGCCTTTGAGAATAGCTGACCAATTGGAATCACAAAGGAGGTTGTAGTGACCGCTGGTTTGTACCTTCCTTCAAAACATTTTCTGCACAAAAATATAGTTGAACCTGTCCATCTTGTATCAATTGGAGGTTCTTGGGCTGTCAAGCATTTTCGGCAGAAATGTTCTCCACAGACAGAACATGTTGTTGCTGCGAGAAATGCAGAATGGTTCTTGCATGGAACAAAGACGCCACTTACACCAAGAGTGACGCCACAATAATCACATTGAAGTCTATTCTTCTCATCAATCTTGGTTAGGGGAGTGGCACCTCCACAATTAGAACAAAGAATTGCCATTCCCTCTTCCGTCACTATCTTCCTGACATCGAGGATCTCCTGTGAATCCTCCTCAGATAATTCTGTTACTCCATCTGATCCAACCAATGCTGGTGGAAGCGTGGTTGGAACAAATTCACGCTTGATTCTTTTTGCCTCTCCTCTATCTCTTATGACTTCGACTTCCTCTGGAGGAACTGCTTTGTCCCAAGATAGCACAAGATATAGAATAACGAATGATTGTGATAACACTATGAACATAGCAAGATTACTAACCGCTAGAACAATTTCTGTATCAAAAAAAGGGACAGTCCACATGTAGTGGAGGCCTTGCACAGTAAGGAATAGGGTTGCAAGAGCCATTGCCACAAGACTATAACCAATCTGAGCGATGACTGCATTTCGTCTTAAATCATCCACATAGTTACCAATGAACAAACAAGGAACTGCTACTCCGATAAAGACAAGTAGAGCATAAACATAACCAATTATTCCAGGTAACTCTGGGCTCCTTGCGGCTGCAGCTACAATTAGTCCAATGGTCGCAAGAAATCCAGCAACTCCAAAGGACATCTGTAGCAGACCAATGAACCTAAGTCCTAAAGGTCTATCAAAGATTGTATAGACTTTCTTTTCCTCAGTCAATACGACTCTCCTCTCAATAGCGTACTAAAAAGTCTGCATATAATATCTTCATCTCTGTTTCAACGCTTAAAATGTATGTGCATACCAATTCAATGGTATGCGAGATGCGCTAAATTCAATATAGAGGCTAGTAATCCTCTTAAGTCAGAACATAGCAAATAGAATGTAATATCAAACAGAGATTAGGTGACACGAATGACAGAGATACCATTACCTGGTGATTACGGGGCTTCCCAACCCTCTGAACCAAAAGAGAGTAAGGGCTGTTGCGCACGTATTTGCGAATGCTGGTTACAATTACTCTGTGCTTTCATCCTCTTCGTCATCGTAATTGCTTTCCTTATTGCTCTGGTACCTTAGACATTCTGGTCAATGAAATTGCGTGATTGTTTCTTCACATAGCTTAACTTATAACTAGAGAGTAGAAGAACCCAGTTATCCTAACACGGAGTAACGGTCTCTGTGAACGAAGCAGTTGATGAGAACAAACAATCCCCCTCCCATGATGGAGGGCGTGTCGATAGAATTTTGAGAGCTTTAGAACTCACACGTGGTGTAGAGATTGCTCGACGGTACTTGGCGATGAATGCATTCGACGGTGCCCTTACAATGCTTGGTCTAATTCTTGGCGGTCTTTTTACAATCAATCCACTTAATCCAACACCTGGATTCAATGCAATTCTGCTAGCAGCAGCAGGTACTAGTATTGCAATGGCAATTTCAGGTTTTAGTGGATCCTACCTGGCTGAGAGTGCAGAACGAGATCGTGAAGTTGAAGACTTGGGAAGAGCTATGCTATGTGATATGAGTAGATCAATGTATGCGAAAGCTGGAAAGACTACTTCACTTGTAGTTGCCATTGTTGATGGGGCATCACCTGCAATTGCTGCTTTTCTTATCATCATTCCTCTCTTCTTTGTGCCAGCTGGAATCATAGGATATCAATTAGCATTCTATATGGCAATTGTAATCTGTATGTTACTACTCTTCTCTCTAGGTCTCTTTCTTGGTGCAGTATCTAAGAAGAACATGTGGTCTTATGGAGCGAAGACACTTTTCGCAGGAATATTGACCGCAATTTTGATGTTATTATTATCATGGTTGACAGGTGCAAGTGGTTAATATGTTTGACAAGTATCCTAGAGAGCGATTTGCATACCTACCAACTCCGCTACATAGACTAAAAAATCTTGGAAATTCAATTGGTCTGGAAGAATTGTGGATAAAGCGGGATGATTTGACTGGGCCTTCAATTGGAGGAAACAAGACACGAAAGTTAGAGTTTGTTGTTGGTGATGCAAAAGCAAACAAGGCTGACACACTTGTGACTATTGGAGGTATCCAGAGCAACCACTGTCGACAAACTGCTGTAGCGTGTGCTACAACAGGACTACGATGCATACTCCTGTTAGCTGGAGCAGAGCCAGAGACCTATACGGGTAATCTTCTTCTTGATAGTATGTTGGGCGCTGAGATCAAGTTCTATCCCGATGATAATCTAATGACGCTCCCAACTAGGATGGATGAGGTCATTGAGACCCTGAAGGACTTTGGTCTAAACCCGTATGCGGTACCAGCAGGCGCCTCTATTCCAATTGGCTCGATTGCATATGGAGTAGCAATGCAAGAACTGCAGACACAATCAAAGGAGATAGGATTCACGCCTGAGAAGATTATTGTAGCAAACGGAACTGGTGGTACCATGGCAGGGCTCATCGTTGGAGCTCATATGCTTGATATGGATGTTGACATCATTGGCGTGAGTGTTCTTTATGACGCAGAAACCTCAAAAGAAAAAATCCGTAACATCATTAATCGAATGATTGACGAGGTTCCTGAGATTGATGATTTTAATCCGAAGATCCATATCGATGATAGGTTCTTAGAAGACGGATATGGTATTATGACCGAGGGAATACGGACTTCGATTGACATGTTTGCCAAGATGGATGGCATCTTCTTAGACCCGGTCTATACTGGGAAGACCGGACTTGCGCTGATGCGAATGGCCCTCAATGGTGACATTACAGCGGAAACACCAACTGTCTTTTGGCATACAGGAGGATATCCTGCTCTCTTTGCCTATCCTGAACTTGGAAGGATTTAGCAATAGCATCCCACAGAGTAATCCTTATCATATAAATATCAATTTTAGGAGTAGATTATATACCCTACCAAAGTACTCCATAACATAGAATGGGGGCTGTTATGTTGCAGAATGAGATGGAACTTTTTAAGAAGAACTTTGAGGAACGGCTTGCAGCTGCTAAAAAAGAGAAAGTGCACATCGTTATCAAAGAACAATATGCAGATGCTTTTGAAGTTCTTGAAGATTGTGAAAATGCTAACCTGATACCTGGAATTGTAGGCCCCCCAGGTGTTGGAAAGACCTTACTTCTTCGAGCATATGCTGAGAAAACCGGGCGTGTTCTGTATTGGGTGACAGGAGATGAGGGTGTTAGACCTTCACATCTAACTGGAGCTTTTAATCCAAGTATCGTTCTCAATCAAGGGTTTACCTTAGACGCCTTCGAACCTGGTCCATTGTTGAAAAGTATGGTCGAAGGTGGGGTCTTTGGTCTAAATGAAGGTAATCGACTGAGCGAATATGTGCAGAACTCTCTCCTTGATCCATTTGAGGAGGGTTCTATCAGTGTCCAAAGATTGGGACGGATTAAAGCTGCTGAGGGATTTTTCCCGGTCTTGACCATGAACCCAGAAGAGATGAGCGGAGCGCATCGCCTCAGTGAAGCACTTCGTGACCGTATACGAGTCTGGATACGTCTTGGGTACCCAAGAAAGGAAACAGAATTAGAAATAATCAAGATGAACAGCCCAGAGTATAATCTCTCGGATGCTATTCTTGAGAAGATTTATGGTATTGTATCCGCAACTAGAGTGAGCACTGATATCGAAATTCCTGCAAGTATTCGTGCTGGAATATCAATTGCTAGACTTTCCGCTGAAATGACAAAGCGTGAAAAAGAGAAAATAACAAGTCATAGTACTCTTTCGAAAGCAGCAACATATGTGCTTGTTGGTGCTCTACGATTTAGACCTGGCATAGATGTAGAACCTGCAGTGAATTCGTTAGTTCGTAGAACTCTTGGGAGTTAGGTCAGATGGCAACTCTTCCAAAGATTGCTCCGTTACCTAGTAATGCTCCAGAATTTGCTCACGAATTCACGAAAAGGATGCGAGAGAGGAAAGATATAACCAAACTACCAAGTGTTCGTCAGTCGCAGTCAATACCCATGTTATTATCAGCGCGGTATTTTCGTAATGGAAAACTAACACTGGAAGATTTCCTAGAATCTGCAGTCTATACTACATACCCGCCCGATCAAGTCATTGCTCGAGAGATAGCAGAGGATATTCTGCTGGGTCGTGAAAAGGAAGAATCTAAACCTGAGGCTTTTGATAGGAATTCTGTTTCGGTCGCAGTCAAATCTGATGCTCTTGCTGCAGCCTTAGACCAGATCCGACGTGAGCAGGAACTCGCTAAGTTAATCAAGAAAGAAAAAGTCGAAGCCGGATATGAATATTTACTGGAATTGAGAAAGAAAGAGGACAAAACACTCTATGGAGCAGCTAGAGATTACCTTACTGATGGAGATATAGTGCTTCGTGGGATATCGAGCGATGAGGAGCTCAAAGAAACTGCAAGTTCAGAACTAAAGGAGCATTTTGGTGGTCTGTCCTCTCAGGACATTCAGAATTCTCAGGTCTTGGAATGTCTAGATGATGTGTGCAATTCACCTAATGCCGCTGAACAGATTGCCTCAAGCTCTCTAAGAGGGGATTCAGATATTGAAAAAAAGTTCTCAGAATTATGTTCTCGAGATCCTTCAACTGCTGCAAGAGCGTTGCGTCAGATGGAGGAATTGGGAACATTAAGCGAAGTCCAACAGAAATCGATGGAGAATAAATTGCGAGCAGCTCTCAATAACCTGAGTGAAGTCGCTGATTATGCCTATGAACTCAGAAGAGTACCAGATAATATTGACCAGCTTATAAAAGACGCAGCGCAAAAATTCTCTCTTAGTGATGCTGCAGCTTTAGCTCAGAAAATTCAAGATGCTACCGGTGTTGACATCATGGATGATCTTTTAGAGCAATATGATGAACAATACGATTCAGGAGCTAGTAAGAACGTTGACCTTCAACAGCTCGCTGAAAATGCACGATTGAATGATCACTGGGATAGTTTGGTTAAGAAGGAAATTCAACGTCTTATTGAGAATGCTGATTCAAGGTCATCCCCTTCGGATTTTCTGCGATCTATGTTAGCTAAGAGCCATGGACAGGCAAACGATTTGCCAAATCAACATGCAAAAGAACAGTGGGGCAATGCCATGCAAAATCTCGCTGATGGTGCAGTAGCAAGATCTCCGACAAAATCACACCTTCGACAAACAGTCAAACATGTATCTCGATTAGGGCAGCTACTATCTCAAGAAACCATCAGACAATCTGGTGAACGTCTTGGAATGAGTGAGGAGGAGATACTAGAACTCATTAATCCATCCTACGAGGTAATAAAGAAACTCATAGAAGCAGGAGTTAAGGATTTTGACCGCCTTCATAGTCTAATGTCTGCTTCTGGGCTATCGTCACAGCAGTTACGACAATTAGCTAATCTTGCCGCTCAGACCGGAAACCAAGGTGCTCTAGGTGCAGTTGCTCATGAAGACCTTCATGCTGCTCTTGGAACACAGGGTGCTGGTATGGATCGGATGTACATTAGGGGTTATGGATTTCAATCCAGTATACCCGATCAATCCTATGATAAGGACAGAGTTGATTTGGCATTTGGAGGTCTACTTGGAGGTCCCGCTACCAACATCATCAAAATCTGGTATTCTTATCGAGACGAACTAAGTCCTGAGCTTAAAAAGAGGCTTTTAGAAATAGCTAAACAACTGCTCATTGATCTTGGAATGCGATACGCACGTCAAACAATGGGTTCAAGTATGCTGGGAGGGATTCAAGAGTCAACAACGGTTCGGCCATTCCGAATAGGTGATGACATTGATTTGATTGATCTAGAAGAAACAATCGATGCTCTGCTATCCCAAGGAAGAACCAGTTTCCAAGTCATAGAGCCCTCCGATTTTCTCGTGACTGAAACCTATCAAGGACACAGAGCCTTCTACTGGGCACTCGATAAGAGTGGATCAATGGATTCTCCGAAGAAACTTGGAATGCTCGCAATCTCAGTGATGGCGGGTCTCTATGGGATAAAGAAAGACGATTTTGGAGTTGTACTCTTTGACAGTGTGACACATATCGTTAAGGAAATTGCTAATAGAAATATCGCTGTGGAAAAGGTTGCAGCTGATCTCCTAGAGGTTCGTGCGGGGGGAGGAACTGGTGGGGCAGAGTCAATAAAACTTGCTCTTCGAAATTTCGAATACACAAAAGCAAAAGAGAAGATATTCATATTCTCAACAGATATGTATCTGAGCGACCAACAGATGTGTGAGGATCTAGTTGAGCAGATGAAACCTCTTGGAATAAAGATGATACTCCTTGTCCCTTCTTTTGAACATAACTCGAATGCTGCTGATAGGATAGCTAAAAAAGCTCATGGTATTGTATTGGATGTTAACTCTATTGATGAGCTCCCAGAAAAATTGTTACGAGTAACAAACTACTAGCTAAGGCACAAAACCGGTTTTTTCTTCAAGGGATTTATCTTTGGACTCACAAACCCAAAACTTGTAGGCACATATGTATTCACCAGTTCCTCTTAAGTTAAGGAGACGCGAACTGAATAATTGCCTCATGAGTCTCATATAACGGAAGAAGGGGTCGCCAGGTTGAACTATTTCGGCAACACAATTAATTTGAAAGCTCCGTGCTTCTGGATGAGTGTCTTGTGCCCAAAATAGATTTAGTGTTACCCTTGGGTCTCTCTTAATGTTTTGATATGTCTGATCACCAAACATTTCAACTGCCCCGAATCTGAACCTATCAATCTTCTTGTCATCGAGCAGAATCTTCTGGTAGAGCTCAATTCTCTCATCCATCGTTTCTCTAAATGGTCTTCCTTGAAATGCCAGTACAGCTCCTTCTAATTCATGTATAGATTCAATAATTTCTTCATCAGTCAAAGTTAGTCTGATTATCTTCTTTGCTGAATTGATTGGAAAAATATTGGATGAGTTCAATGTTGATACTGTGGGCTTCATTAGAGTTGATACATATATTTCAGTGAGATGTTGCTCGCTTGAATATGTTCGATGAATTGCACTTGCCATAGCTTCATACACTTGATCAGGAATTGCATTTAGTGGAAATGAAACAGTCAACCCTCCAATATCAAAATCAATCCTTCTAAGTTCCCTGTCGATGAACTTGATACCAGAGGATTCTTTTGATGACAACAATAGCAAACTCCTTTTTTCTATTGATTCTGTTTTATTCATAATTACCTTTGTATCATTACCCTGTGCTAATTAATGAGCAGTATGATACATATAATGCTATTTTGGATAGAAATATACTTGCACCCAAACCTCATAAGAGAGAAAATAAAAATACGATGAGTGATGAGCGATATGGTAGAAGCTTTTGAAATCATTCAAGCTCAATTAGTTGAATCAATGAGCACAAAAGTGGAAGTCGATACAAATAAGGTACTAGTGTTTATCGTTCACTCAGCCAAGACGATATACCTCTGGAGAGGAAAAAATGCGGGAATAACTGAGAAACTTATGGGGACCCGAGTTGCCGCAAAATTAAGTCACAATTATCCAAGTTACCGAATCCGGCCTATTTCCGAAGGGAGCGAACCCGCTGCATTTCTACATATGATTGGTGAGCCTTTGAGATAACCAGAAGATAAAAAATCAATAGATATGTAATTTCTACTAGGCGTGATCAAGTGACCATCCATCGTCTAGCATATCTGTTTCGAATAAGAAATGTTCCTAGTGGACTCATTACTCGTTCACAGATTCTAGACCGA
This sequence comes from Candidatus Thorarchaeota archaeon, assembly GCA_004524595.1. The sequence continues at coordinate 8,949 of SDOA01000119.1, forward strand.
CTCTCATCTGAAAAATGGCAGTCCACCACTGTATTGGCAAAGGAAATTCCAGTCACCTCCGGTACTGTTCTTTATCATCTTAAAAATATGGAACGAGAGGATGTAGTGGAGCGTGACTCTAGAACACAAAAATGGCGGCTCGCTGAAATTCATCAGATAAAATTAACCGAATTTTTGAGTCCTTCAAAGAGAAGAGGAAAATGATCTCCTTCAAGATGTTTTCTTGAATCTAATATTCTTCTTTCTGACTATGAATGAGATAATTCCGATTGAGATGACAATACTCCAAGTGATTATAGCTATCATAATGATTTCTCTGCTCGGTTCGCTTTCTGAAACTTCAGGTTCAACCACATGGACCATCACTGAATCAGACGCTAAATTTCCAAGTGTGTCGATAATCACAATTGTGTAGTTTGACCATCCTAAAAATGTTGTATCGATATAGAGAATAATAATTGCTCCAGAAGACCAATAGTCACTATCGATCAGAGTTCCATTTTGATAGATAGAATATTGCGAGGGATGACCATCGATAGGTAGCCATGTAATATTAACATCTTCTTGATTCAAATCAACAACGATATCCTCTGGATGATTTAGTACTGGTGGAGAGTCATCGACTTCAAAGACGAATCTTGCATAGTTTAAATTGTCTGCCAAGTCATATGCATATACCTCTAAGACCTGTAATCCATCACCTATAGGTATAGGTGTAAGCAAGCTCTCATTGCCCTCTCCATTCCAATTATAGAAAAGAACCACAGTACCTGAAGTGTCATTGACGATAATTGTGACCATTGCACCCGAATGCACAAGACTGCCATTTGAAGGACTGCTAATTTCAATAGTCGGTGAAGTGTCATCTACCTCAAAAATAAATATAGTTGAAGCCCATCTGCCCAAAGAATCATTAGCATGGACTGTAAGAATATGGAAGGTTTCGCCAGATGGAATTTGTGTACTGATTGGAGATTGATCTGTTGTTATATTTGAACTACTTTGATCCCATGCATATAGAATCATGTCAAGACTTGCATCTTGAACTCTCACAATTACTTCGGTACCTGATTGCTTTATTGATCCATTGATTGGCGATTCTAAGTCGATATTTGGTTGGAGATCATCTGTGATAAAGATAAATTGTTGCTTTGCCCAATTGCCTGCTGTGTCATTGGCATATACTAGAAAAGAGTGCTCACCATCACCTGAAATTAGGGGAGTAGAATAAGGTTGATTCCATGTGACATTTGACTCAAAATCCCAACTATACAAGACTGAGTCAAGATACTTATCAGTCACTGTTACATTAATGATCTCTCCAGAGAGGTAGATTGAATCATTGATTGGTGTGTTCAGACTTATCTCTGGAATTGTGCTATCAGAGATAAATACGAATACTGCAGCTGCCCAGTTATTTGAAGTGTCATTAGCGTAAACATAGAGAGTGTGAGCTACCTCACTTGTTCTTGCCATGAGATCATAAGGAGGTTCAAATGTTTCATTGGCAATATCATCCCAATGATACAAAACTTGGCTTATAGCCACATCATCTTCAATCTCAATATCTATCCAAGAGAATGGCTTTACAATTGACTCGTTTTCGGGATTTACAAGGATGATTGTTGGAGCTATTTCATCTGCATAAGTAAATGATAAAAAAATTATTACAGATTGGTAATTCAATGGAGCATTCACAGAACATACGGCTATACTACAAAGAAGGATGCTGCTGATAAATACTGCTTGACTCCATCTCTTCATCAGATGTTTCTCCATTATGATATAAATTTCAGATGATTATTTATGTCTAGTGAGAATGATATCTTGATTGGTTTGTGTAACACTTCATTGCCTACTGTCTGTCATTTCAGGAGAGAATCACACTGAAAAAATATGCTATCATACGTCCTCCTCCAGAAAGCTTCTCTGGTTGCATCTCTTCACACCCTATGCATCACCTCTTAGATATCAATCTAGCAAAAGAACAACACTCAAGCTACTGTGAAACACTTGAACAACTAGGTCTAGACTTAATCCAACTTGATTCAGATGAAGACCATCCTGATTCTTGCTTTGTTGAAGATACAGCAATTGTGTTTGGAGATAAAGCAGTAATTACTCGAATGGCAAAAGAGAGTCGTCGAGGAGAAGTCGATAGTATTTCTTCCGTTCTCTCTGATTGTAAAAATATTAAAAAAATAGAAGACCCGGGAACAATTGAGGGTGGTGATGTAATCCACCTTGACAATTCATTGATATCCGGAATTACTCAACGCACAAATAGAGAAGGCATCGCACAAACCTCGAAGTGGTTGAGTATTAAAATAGACGTGATAGAAGACCTTGAAATTGTCCATTTAAAGAGCCATGTCACTTACCTTGGTAGGAATACTATTCTTGTAAGCGATAGATTCTATAATCATCCCCTCTTCTCAGAATTCATTCAAATCCATATCCCATATGATGAAGCCTATGCTGCAAATACTCTGACTATAGATGATGTGGTCTTAATATCTTCGAGACATCCGAAGACTATTTGTCTTGTAAAAGAAGCTGGTTTTGAAGTCATTCCACTTAATATGAGTGAGTTTGAAAAATGTGAGGGAGCCCTTACATGCCTCTCGATTATTTTTTAGAGTCTTCTTGTGAAGATGTTATAGAATTCTAGAAAAGAATCTGTGAATATTACTCCAGTATATCCGTTCAAGAGCCTCTTCTGGTAGATTAAGACCGTTTACATAAGTCCCTCCACTATTAACTGTATCTGTATCCGTGAATGGCAATGGTTCATTATGGACATCAGTTTCGAATAACAATCGTAGGGCAAGATGTCTCCCAGCGTAATAAGCCTCGTCTGGAGTAAAAGCGACACAATCTGTTCCAAAGTGAATTCGTTCGGAGTATTTGATTAGAAAATCTCTTGCTCTTTTCGCATCCTTGCTTAACTCTCGTGAAATCCATCTAGCCGAACTCGTATCAATACTAAAATTCGGATAGGTATCAAACCATCTAGCTAGATTATCTAACCGATGTATTTCTGGTTGTGCAGCAAAATGAGCAATCTGTAAACTCATATCATTATATCTCGAAAGTACTCCTTCTAGCTCTCTCAAGTCCCTCTCCTTTGATGAGTAATACTTCTTATCAGTGTACTTGGTTTCGTAGTATGTGT
>SDOA01000120.1 GCA_004524595.1 Candidatus Thorarchaeota archaeon
AACTGTGGCGCTAATAACACCATCTTGGTTCAAGAGGGATTTTTCGATTGTTGCCACACATGATGCACAATGCATGCCTTCTATTCGCATTGACATCTTCTGTTTTTGTTTGTCGACTTTAGTATTTTGGCTCATATCAATCACTCAAACTCAGGTCATTCGTATTGTCGGAATATTCTTTAACAATAGTTAATATTAAACGGGTTTCTTCTAATAACTCTTGTGATTAAGATATGCTTTTACTAAGAATAAAACATCGATTAGCCGATGAAATGTTCACTCTCTTTTTGGTTCTCTGCATCAAACATCATTTGAAGTAACCGAGTGAAAGCATCCTGAATTCCAGACCCGGTCTTAGCTGAAGTTTCATGAAATACAGCAGGAACATCGAGCTTTTTAATAAAGTACTTTGCAAAGGCTTCACCCTCTTCAGGAGTGACGTATTTTGATTTATCAAGAGAATACCTAAGATCTGTCTTATTTCCTATGATGATCGTTGGTGGTAATGGTCCCATATTCTTGTAAGCCTCTACAAGCCATTTTGAAGCATTATCAAACGATTCCCGGTTAATTACAGAATAGACTAAAAGAATCCCATTGCATCCGCTATAATAGTGTCCACGCACTTTCTCAAAAGTTGGTTGGCCTGCAAGATCCCAGATAATAAATTTCACGATATCTTGATTGAATAGCACGCGCTTTGTCGCAAGGTCTACACCTATAGTAGCAATATGACCTTCCGTAAATTCCTCTCCAAGATAATTGCGACGTATGCTGGTTTTGCCTACGGATCCGTCCCCTATCAAGACAGCCTTCATGATTTTGCTGCCATCATCTTGGTCTTTCAAAGTAGCTACTCCTTAAGTTTTAGAAGTATTCTCATTACAGTTGCAGAACAATCCTACCTATATGGTACTATACATATAAACCTCGTTTTCTGGTAAATAAGGTTAATGCTTTTCCGAGCCGAGTTTAAACAAGAAATTGTTTTGAAATGTTAGAACAGATTAATTCCGAGGACATCTCAATCATAGAGCTCACGGACACGAGAGGTCATCTTCTTCGGGGTAACTGCGCCAATTGTTGCTTCCTCACAATCATGAAACTTCATAAACGTGTCCAGACCAATTTTAAAAGCGCTAAGAGTGTCGTCATCTGACCAGTCTTCTGATTCGAGAAATAGGGCTTTGACCTCAAATTTACTCTTTTCGCGATGGACCTTTGCATCCATTCTACCCACAAACATGGCGCCATGCAGAATTGGCAGGACAAAGTAACCGTATTTTCTCTCATGAGGACGAGTATAGGCTTCAATCTTGTAATCGAAAGACCAGAGCTTACTTGGTAGATGACGTTCTCTAATCAGATTATCGAAGGGACAGAGAAACTTCATAGGACTCGGTTCAGAAATGGGCCTAAAAGTTTGTAGTTTGCTAACCCGAGAGAAAGGGACATAATAGGTTTCTTGCATTCCAAGAATAGATACTTGATCCAATAAACCTGCATCTACGAGGGATTCCAAGTATATCTGCAACTTCTTAGTTGAACCCCATAGGTTCCTATAAACCGTGGTTCCAGTGTAGAACTTGACATCCTGCCAACTTGCAAGGCCAAGGGATTTGATACAGACCATTGCAGCAAATTCAGCTGCTTCTTCATCTGAGAGTGGTTCAGAGGAAACTGAGGGTGGAAGAACGCGTTCGGTTAAATCATAGTATTTTTGAAATCTTTCACGAAAAGCAACCATAAGACGACCAGTAGTGAAGAGATACTCCAAAGCATGTTTTTCTACCTTCCAGTCCCACCAACCTTCTCTCTTACTTTGGTTACTTCCCATATCTCGACTTGCAGTTGGGCCGTTCTCTTTCACATGTTTGTAAACATCTTCAACAATCTGAGAGTTATTCACACCCCACTCAACAGGCCAACCCCTAGTTCTCCGAGCACAACTATCAGCAATCCACTTGTAATAAGGATAGGTTTCTATAGGCATCAAACAGATTGAATGTGACCAAAACTCGAAGAGATTCCCTGTCTTCAGTTCGTCCCAGATGCGACCATCTTTATATTTCTCAAATCGATTGAAAGTAGTGATATTATGACTTCTAGAAACAACTGAGATTGTGTCGATCTGTATGTTATGAATTCGTCTAGCAACATCAAGTACTGATTTACAAGGTTTATTAGTTCTGAGACCTTGTACATCAAGAATGTACCTATGTGCTTGCTCAATAGAGACCTCAAGCATAGGAATGTTCCAGCTGAACATCTTAAGGTTGTTTCCTTCAAGACAGTAGAGCTTGATAGAATGTTATAGAAAATTTCATTATTTATTTGTTAAATTGCTTTGACTATCGGAACCGAGTCCTTCATACCTTTTGTTGAATCGTCTTAATCCAAAGTATAAAACCCAATAAACCGTACCCATTAGTATAATTGGGGGGAAAGGCCAAAAAACAATGAAATTGAAGGTCGAAATTGATAGTGGAGTCCCTTCGTAGACATGAGTGTACAGTCTTAGTTCTTCCCCGCCTTCGAATTCCACAAGGAGTGAAAAATTATAATAAAATGAAGCCACATAGATATCCCATCCAGCATTATTCACATCCTCTTTATCAATATTGAATTTCCCAACTATCCTCGCCTCATCACCAGTTGCATTCCAAGGTTCAATAACTGTCATTTGGCCAGTATAGTTAGTTTCTGTCACTACCGTTATTTGGAAGATAAGAGCCTGAAAATCAACAATAGTCCCCATATCAAGAAGTCTTAGAATGAAGAATATTTCAGAAACAGCATCAGTTGTCCAATAATCATTATTCTCAACTTGAACACTCACCTTCAGACCACATTGCCAGTTCAATGTCCTATCTGAACGACCAGCTTCTGCTTGTATTGGTAGCTGACAAACAATGAACAGAATCAGAAGACCTAGGACAACCCCTTTCCCACGCATAATCAATCGTGTTTCTAATATCAAACCAGCACATAAATATTCTCTTACCTAAGAAATGGAGAAGGGATTTATAGCGGTTTAATTATATTCTGTAGTGCGTGGTAATTGACATGAATGTAATTTGGGGAACAAAGAAATGGCAATTCATCTCAGCCATTCTTATTATTTTCATCTTTGGATATGGTACGTATACAATACTAATGGATATTATCGCAGGTCATCCTATCTGGTGGTATAATGCTTCATTCATTCTTTTTGCTCTGACGATATTGGGTCTGCTCCTACTAGTTCGTCAAGGATGGGCAACTTTGAGAAACATTGTAACATATGGATTTAATCCGTCATCTATTGAGTTACATACTGAGGAAGATACAGATATAGCAAGTGAACCTATAGACAATATCGATGCGGATGATAATGAAATATGGGAGGATAGAGATTGAGAAAATCTTTGTTTGTAGGCATTGTGGTTACAATACTATTCTGTTCAATTGGATCTAGCAAAGTGCTTGTATCGGATGAAGTAAAATTAGATAGTACAGCGAACCTTAGTCAAACCTACACACCTCATGCTCCTATGGTCATAAACTCAAATGATGATTTTGCTACTGAAGGTTGGTCTGGAGATGGTTCTCCAGGTAATCCCTATGTGATCGAGTGGCTTGAATTCACTAGCGATATCGATGGAGCGTGTATAAGTATAAGCGACACGACAGTATGGTTTAGAATTATTAACTGCTTTTTCTCTCCCACTGCTGTTGCTTCTGCAGTTACATTACAAAGCGTTTCAAATGGTCAAATCCAGTATTCTATAACAGGAGAAAATGCGTGGGGTATCCTGGTTATTCAATCCTCGGAAATCCAATTGGAACATCTGACATTGTTTGGAACGTGCATAATAATGGAGCAGTCCTGGATGTGCAGTGTTTCATTTTGTACAATCTACGGTGCACCTGGAGACGGTGTATTTTTCAATGATTGCAGCCAGATGACAGTTGATGGATGCTATATTTTAAGCTGTACGGCATGTGGAATTTCTCTACATAATACAGGGGAAACATCGCTTTTTGACAATACAATTCTCATGAATGACCTCGAACAAATCTACATTGATGGAGATTCTTCTTCCAATTATATATACAATAATGAAATTCATGTTGGTTCGTTTGGAGTCCAAGATGATGGAAGTTCTAACTACTGGGATAATGGTGTGTCCATAGGAAATGGGTGGTCAGATTATAATGGTTCTGGGTTTTACTATATTCCCGGTTCAGCTGGTTCTATTGATCACTATCCAAGAGAAGCCTCTTCAATTACAGCGCCAACTATCGCAACTACAACGACTACAATTACCACAACAACTACTACAACAACTAATTCACCAGATTCTGGAGAGATCTTGATTTCAAATTGGACACCAATGGACATATCAGTAAGAGTCATGTTAGGATTGTTTATCGGCGTATCATATAGTGCTCTCGTAATAATTACTATCAAACGATTTAGATAAAACAGTTCTTCCAACTAATTTTTAGAAAAAAGGATTAATTGCACGTCTAAACATGAGAATAGGCAGATATGTTAAGTGAACTTGTAGACAATATCGATATGAATTTCAATGAAATATCGAAGAATGAAGATTAAGAAGGCCATCAATTGGACTTCTATGTTAATTGTGGTTTATGGGATTGTAGTATCATAAAAGTGTGCTTTATTAGACCGATTCAAATTATCAGAACTTCGTAGTTTATGAGTACAAATCTTGAAGGGAAATCTGATTGAATTCTATAAGTTTGGAAGCATTTCAAGGGAAAAGAAGGAAAATAGTTGTGCTCTTCTGTTTCATGATTTCCTCAGCCATCATAGCAAGTATCATAGTCTTTGTTGACTCATATTCCATGGAAACATGGAACTCCTGCAATGATGTCGGTCCAGTATCACTAGTGACCTTGGGTAGTGGTATTGATTCTGAAATTGATGAATTTAGAAAGATACAAGGAATCGATAGAGCAGCACCTATCCGCGGAACATTCGCCCACTTTGTATCAAACTCATTGGGTCTTTTATGGCAAGCAAACACTTTTGCCATGGGATATGATGAAGAATTCATGGAATCATTCCCCACCATATTCGCCCTTGTAGAAGGACAATTTCCTGCAAATGATTCAGAACTTGCTATTTCAGTTCTTCTCGCAAAGAGACTCTATGTGGAAGTAGGAGACCAAGTAAATTATTCCTTCTCCTCCATAAATTCTCCAAACCCTTCCTTTCGTCCAACAATCATATCAGGAATATTTGAACACGGGGAGAAAGATTACGTAAATTCATATTATTATATTCGTGGTCATGCAATATTTCACTCTTCGTTAAGTCACTCCATGGCAGTTGGATTCATCTACGCAAATGTTGATAGGAGTAAAGTTGTAGCTTATAATCCAGCAGAGTCACTTGCATATCTAAATGATATTGATGAGGAAATCAGAAGACTCGATGTAATCTATGCTCGGGCAAGAGGGACATCACAATATTCTACTATTAATTTCTTATCTGATGGCATTAAAGAGTACATGGCGTATTTAACTAATCTTCGGGTTTCGCAAATTCTTAGAAGTGGAGGTGTAATCCTCCTTGAACTTGCGGTTATCTATTTAGCCATCAATCATATCTGGAGTGAAAGGGAAAATGAAGTCAGTCTACTCGTTGCCAGAGGTGCATCACAATTTCGGATTAATATTATGATAAGTATCGAGATTCTCATTATTGCAATTCTTTCCATTTTACCCGGATTTGTAGTAGGGGTTGTGGTAAGTCGATTTGCTGTTGCTTCAGATGGATTCCTTGGGATCAATTTTCAAAAAATCTTAGTGGAACCACTTTTGATCTCTTTTGACAGTGTATTCTACTCAGTTGTTGGAGGGATAGTTCTACCTCTAATTGTTTTAATAATATATCAAATGAGAGGACGCCTTAAAATAACAGTGAGAGAAAAGAGTGGAAGACTTGCGAGAATAACTCGAGCTTTAAGGTCTATCAGAGGTGATGTAGTTCTACTTACTCTAAGTTCAGCATTTCTCATCGCACTTAATATAGGAGGTCCTGCAGTCACACAAGATCCTTTTCTACTAAATCTGCTCAGTTTCTTGCCCTTCACCTTATTCTTTGGAATGACAAGTCTAGCACTCAAGGGAATGAGACGAGGTACCAATCAATTATCGAGAGCCTTTGGTTTTATTGTAGGAAAGATACCTGCATCTGTTGGAATTCGCAGGATAGGTAAAGTAACTGCATCATCAGGACCACTCATTATTGTACTAGTTTTAGCCATGAGCCTTGCTTGGAACTGTGCAATTAACGATGCAACTCTACCTTATACGAGAATGAATCAATCCAGGTTTGCTATCGGTGGAGATTTGGCATTCCATCTAGATTCATCGGAATCAGATCAATGGGATTCGTTTATTGGTAATCTCACTTCTCGCATTCCTTCATCAACGGGGAGCCTCATTAGCATGCTGTCCCTTTCGCTCTCCACTGGTACAGAAGGTTCGTTTGAATTCACCGCGATTAGTCCGTACGAATATTCTCGAGTTGGTTATGATTCCGTGGGGAATCAATTAAATGAATCAAGTCTTGGACCATTAATGGAACAACTAGAAATTATGGAGTTCGGTGCTATAATTACACAAGATATTGCAGAACAGTACGACTTGTCAACGGGAGGTTTCTTGAGGGCATTTTGGAGGAATGAGACCGATCTTGAGGCACTTGAATTCAGTATAATCAGTGTTGTGCAAGCACTTCCAGACACATTGACATTCAAGAGTGGATATAATCCTTACCCAGGAAGTGAGTGGACATACAATGTAGGAACAGGAAAAATCTGGGTGAGAAAGGATGATGTGGATAATATCTTTTCAAAAGAAACAAACGCAGCCCACGTATTTTGTATGAGAGTAGGAGACCAAATGAATGCAACTCTCACAACTGAAGAATACCTGGCTAATGGCGGTATGGAGGTCTTAGAAAATCAAGAATGGGCATCATCATTTCGTGAGGTCGATATCTATGTATCACAGGATATCTACGTTCTCGATCGATCCTCAGACACGCTAATGACTATTCTTAGTGTAGGGACTATCATTGGAGCATTCATTGTTTATGCATTAGAAGAGATAAATTCAAGAAAACGAGAAATAGCACTTCTCAGATCTTTAGGAGCAAAGAGAAATCTTGTCATAAAAATACAGGCTTCAGAAATGATTGTTCTTCTTTTAATCAGTGTAATATTACTTGGACTTTTCACGCCGGTTCTATCTGTGAATTCACTTCTTGCAGCGGTCCAGACTTATGGCGGTGTGACGTACATTTATCCCGCCCCACTAACCATTCTCACCCCTTGGCTTTTGATGGCAATAATTCTCGCTTTCTTTATATTCTGTATTTCAATTTTTATTGTTGTTGTAGCATTGTCAAGCTCACGGATTAACCTGAGCCAGTCATTGAATAGTACTTGGACTGAGGTGGGTCCTTATGTGGAGGGATCATAATGTTTCTCATATCCAGACTCACATCGCAAAGTCCTCAAGTTCTTGCAACTTTACTCATGTTTTCTCTTTCAGCAGGAGTTTTGGGTGGCGTCTTATTCTACATGGATAGCACAAGCTCAAATGTACTTGAAGAGATGACTCAAGAGATACCAATCGATATGGAGGTTAAGTGCACATCTGAATTCTATGAAACAAATGCGACGACTATTGATCTTATCGCAGCAATTATTGATGAACAGAAGCTGGTAGTTGATACGGAAATAGTAGCATTCATGGATAGTTCAGACAATGAGTTTCCGGAAGTAAGATTTAGAAAGTATACATATCTTGGTGTAGATAATTCGATTTTTGATACGTTTCCAAAGGCAATTCAAGTTGTTACAAAGTTAGATGATTTGAATGATACATCATGCTACCTAGAACAAGAGTGGGCGGATTATCTGGAACTAGAGATTGGTAGCATTTACGTTGCGGAGATTGTAGCTATTAACACAAATTATACTGTTGAGAGATACAACGCTAGTTTCACCATAGTTGGAATATTCACTACCAACACATTCAGGAGTCATATTGATTCCAGTGGAAATTCAATTACATCACTTCGAATGATTACGACCCGTAATGGTCTAATGTCAGAGTTTGGTAATGTTGGCCATCAATCAATACAAGATACGTTCTATAGTATCTGGACTAGATTTGATTCTAGATTCATCATCCATGGTAGTCCGAGTATTGTTGAATCATCACTCTCAGATGTGAAAAAGAAAATTGAACAGCGGACATTGCCATATGCAAAGGTAAGTGATTTTGAGATTCTTGGAATTGTTTTTGGATACAATACTTGGGCTTCTACAATGACTATCATTTCTCTGGCATTTTCAATCCCCAGCATTGTGATGGGCATTATGCTTTTAGTCTACAATTCACGATTGATGGAGGACCAACACAGACGGGAAACAGGCACATTAATCACTAGAGGCTCATCTGGATGGCAATCATTTAATTGGGTCATCTCCAGTGCGCTTGTGACAGGTGTAATAGGAAGTGTAGGAGCAGTATTGACAGGAGCCCTCGCTGCGTTACTTTCAGGAGGAGTTAGACAACTTCTAGTTTTTAGCGGAGAGGAATTATTTTCTTTCAACCTGCTACTTGAACCAACCTCAATTACAATCATCTTTGTGTTTTCATTTATTGTAGGTTTTGCTATATCATTACCATCAGCAATCAATGCACTCCTTTTAATCCCTGATGAAGCTCACTCAGTGGTCGAAAGGCAATCACTAGCAGGAAAAGAAAAAATTCGTTCGCCTATAGCTGAGGTGATTGCAGTCATAGTTTCTGGTCTTCTTGTGACACCACTTTTATCAACCCTCAGTTCGGGAGCTGTTTCATCGAACGGATTAGTTCTCTTTGCAGCCTTAGTCATAATGATGTTTGGAATCTTTATAGTTTCAATAGCGAGAATCCTTTCGATACCTGCATCGTTTATCAAATCAAAGATGCTTGGTTTGTTCCAAAGTGCATCTTCTACTCCGGGAATCAGATTGATATCTAGGAATGCAATATTGGCAAAGAAAAGTGAAGCAATGGGTGTGATGTTCATTGGACTAGTATTTACAGCAGGCTTCTTTTCAATTGTTTCATCCACTACTGGTTCAAATCATATGACAGAGCTTTTCCATTTTGATGTCGGAGCTGACATTGTCATAAATGTGAATGAAGACCTTAGGTATACGTCAAATGAAATTGTGGAGAGAATCAGATCTATTGAAGGTGTGAATAATGCTAGCGCATTATTGAAAACATACGCTCGCGTCTTGTATTTGCAAGCAATTGAACCACAGGGTTTAGTTCTAGTGAACACGTCACTTCCAATTTATGCTGTTGACTCTCTGAGTTGGATTCAAACCGCATTCATACTACCCTATTTCACAAAGAGTGGACACCCTTATGATACAATACCACTTCTTTCTTCAAATGAAACCAACGTTATTAGTTCATTCATGCCCATTAAACAGTACGTGGAGGGGCAAGCAGTCTATAATAATTCTGTGAGTGTTTCCATTCAGACCACCAATCAGAATTACATCCTTGACTGTTCCATTGTAGATGTGATGTCTACTGATTATGCTTCTAGAAGTGTAAGCTATTTTCCTGGTGAACCAGAGGTCCGTGATTTCCTTATTATGAATATTATGTATATTCAGACCCTCCTAAACACGTCTCGTGTGGATAAAATTTTCATTGATGTGGCAGATGGTGCCAACTATACAAGGGTGATGGAAGACATTAGAAACATCGCCAATTTTACTTCTGAGGAGATAGTATCGTCTCAAACAGGCATTGATGAAGTTCTAGACTCACGAACAGGACAATCAATCTACGGAGTCTATACGCTCAATCTATTGTTTTCACTCATCTATTTGACTGCTGGATTAATGATAATTTCTCTAGTCAAAACTCGACGACTTCAAAGGCAGTTCTCGATCCTACGAGCACTTGGCACACCAAATTCATCAATCATGCACGCAAGCATTGTAGATATCGGTGTGAGTATGATTCAAGGGATTCTAATAGGTTCAATAGTTGGACTCATCTTGTCACGTTTCGTATTGCAAATACCACTCGCTTATCTCGGATTAACCACAGAAATTGTTTGGTCTCGACTCCCAGTTTTCTTATCAATACCACTACCTTTACTCCTAGGATTTATTATATTGAGCTTTAGTTCAGCTTTCATCACAACGTATCTTGCCACCAAAAAATCGCTCTCTAGTAATTTGGCTTGTGATATCAGAAATACAGAATAGCTAGTCTTTCAAGCTTCTAACACACAGAGAATAGACATCATAACTTCTACACCTACAACAACTCTGTCAAACAATATAACAAATTCCAGAACTTCTACTACAACTGATTTCAAACTGAAAGCAGATGTTATCTCTTTCTTAGGAGTTTGCAGTACAGCTCTAGAAATTACAATTCTTATTGCGAAGTGAGGGAATTGTTATGGGCGATAAGGCTATGTCGAATTGTTTCACTAATTGGAGAGATCATAACAAGCGTGTAAAGTTTGTGGGTTATAATTGTAATTAATAAAAAATCATTATGCGTTTTTATAAAAACTTTAAAGCTTTGAAACAGCTAAGAAAATATGGGGTTGGTTAGGTGTCGAATGGAACTGTTATTCAAACACATGGTCTATCAAAGAATTTTGGCAATATCGTTGCGTTAAGCAATCTGGACCTTTCAGTAGAAAGAGGGAGTGTATTCGGGTTTTTAGGACCCAATGGTGCAGGAAAGACAACGACCGTTCGAATCCTCTCGGGTCTCTTACGACCGACCAGCGGAGATGCCACAGTATGCGGTTTCGACGTACATACACAAAGAGAAGATATCAAAGCGGTAACCGGACTCCTTCCTGAAACTCCAGGTCTCTATTCAAAGCTTTCAGCAGTAGAATTTTTGGAGTTCATTGGTGCCCTCAATGATATGAGTGGTGAACTACTTCACAGACGAATCGATAGCCTTCTTAATCTCATGGGTCTCGAAAGTAGACAAAATGACTTACTTGAGAGTTATAGTAGTGGAATGAAACAGAAGGTACTTGTGGCTTCAACAGTACTCCATGAACCACAACTTGTGTTTCTCGATGAACCCACTTCACGCCTGGACCCTGCTGCAAGTGTTTTGGTGAAAGAGATCATCATAGCAATGGCAAAAGAGATTGACACTACATTTTTCATCTGCACACATATGACTGACTTTGCTGAAGATGTCTGCGAAATAATAGGTATTTTGAATGAAGGCATATTGAACACACTGGGTTCTCCTAGTGACATTATTCACCAAGTTGGAGGAAAGAACCTCGAGGAGGCATATCTGAAAATTGTAGGTGGTGAGGTAGACAGATCAAAACTCCTTAGTTGGAGGGACTGAGTCTGACACGAAAATGGTTAGCAATTGCTAAGACTGAAATCTTTGTACAGACATCTAAATTTCGGAGAGCCCGTAAGATTGTTAGTATCTTACTACTACTTTTCGGTATTGTATGGGCACTCTTCATCATTCCTAATATCATGACGTCAATCCTTAGTGGATTCGGATCAGAAGTTGAACTTCTATTTATGGCTGGTTTTCCGAGTCTAATGCGCTCAGCTATGCTCCTTCTATGGATTATCTTCTTGATCTATCCAATCTCGTATGCACTGCAGGAGATACGTATAGGACAATGGGAAATCATGCTGAGTAATAATGTGAGTACACGAGATATGATGTTCGGCATGTTCTTAGGAAAGGTGCCGAGCTATGGACTTCTTGTAATTTACGCTGCTCCAATAATTCTCTCTCCATTTGCCATTTTCTTCGAGGTCAGTTTAATAGGTCAACTCATCATGTATCTGACAGTGTTCTTTGTCGCACTCAGTACACTTTTTCTGTCCAATCTTATCACTACAGCAATTCAGGCAAAACTTGGCGAATCTTCTCGAGGAAACGATATAGCTAAAGCTTTGTCAATGGTAGTTGCAGTCATTGTTCTTCTTCCAATGTATGGATTGATGTATTTTGCAAATGCGATGTCTGCTTTCTTGGGTATGGATGTCTTTCT
>SDOA01000021.1 GCA_004524595.1 Candidatus Thorarchaeota archaeon
GTACTATCGAGAGCGCGACATCAAGTCCAGCTGTAAACGGAGATTCCAACCTTCGAATTTATCATGAGAGTACTCTGGAATATTCTGATAGTGTGACGGTATCTACAGGTACATCTCATCATCAATGGGATATATCAGCTCATTCCTCAGCAAAAGGACTCCATCATATCGAACTCTATTGGGTAAATGGTTCAGAAGTAGGATACTATACAGACGAGATTGTAGTCTATTATCCTACCACACTGACAGCAAAATCATACGATATAGATGGGTTCACAGAGAGCAGTGTCAAAATCAGTGTATTCTTTGAAGACACCTATACGCCTATTGGACTAGATGGTGATAGTGCGACTGTTAAGTATTCATTTTCAGGAGAGAGCAACACAAGCCTGACGGATCATCATAATGGAACTTGGACAGCATCAATCCCGACTGTAGGAAGAGCTCCTAATACATATGATATAGAAGTGTTTGCAGAAGGGTATGCAATTGAAAACAAAAGTCTGACTATATACACAACTCTAATTCATGATACAGAGTCACTTTCGATTCAATGGCTTGATAGTAATAACATTTCATTTGTAGACACTACAGAATTACACATAGGGTACAATAGAGTTGGTTCCATACCGGTTGTAGATGCAACAGTAAATGTTACAATCGATGGAAAGGTCATACCACTATTATGGGATAGTGACCTCAGTCTCTATAGATTAACCTTCAACGGGACTGATGGTTATTCTGGATTTAAGACATATAGTCTTGAAATAAATGCATGGAAATATGGCTACAAGGCACAGGTGGATAATACCCAACAACTCACTATCCATCCTGAGTCAACAATTCTCAACATTGACTGGTCTCATGGAACTAATATAACATACCTAGAATATACGATATTAACTGTTTCATATCAGATGTCAAATACAACAGCTATCTATTTAGCTGATGTGAGTGTAACTGATAGCATCACAACATGGCCCCTAGAATGGAATGGGACTGATGGCACATACTGGATCAAGTTCAATGGAACCGATAGTAATCCAGGATATGGAACACATAGCTTGACCATTCAATCATCGAAATTTGGTTATGAGAGTCAACAGAATATATCATACTCGCTAACAGTAAGAAGAGTACCAACATCTTTGGCACTTACTTGGACAAATGAAAACTCAATCACCTATTTAGAGTCCACTACTCTGATTGTAAACTACACAATGATAAACGGACAGCCTGTAATAGATGCCATTGTTAATGTGACAGTTGGGACTCATTTCTATTCTCTGGACTATGATGAAGTTACCAAGACCTACAATCTCATGCTGAATGGAAGCGATATAAATCCAGGTCTGGGAACTCATTCTGTTCTCATTCTTGCTGATAAAATCGGATATGATGATAAATCAAATGACGTGTGGTTATTTACGATAGATCTAGAACCAACGAAGATAATTGTCACATGGTCAAATGGGGATAATATTTCCTATGTTCAACAGACAACACTCAATGTCACATATTTGACACTCAATGACATACCAGTTGCAGGAGCAATAGGAAATGTCACGATAAATGGGCACATATGGATTTTGACCTGGGATGGCTCAAAATCGTATCTCTTAACATTCAATGGATTTGATTCATTACCGGGATTTGGTACTCATGACCTAATAATTCTAGTAGGAAAATACGGGTACACAAATCAGCAAGACAACGAGAGAGATCTCATCATACATCAAGAGACCACCTCTATTGATACTGGATGGGTCGATGGTATATCAGTCATCACTTATGCTGGTTCAACCACACTCTTCGTGAATTATACTATGTCTAGTGGGGCACCAGTCGAAGGAGCAATAGTATATGCTACAATAGGAACGACAACGTGGAATCTGACATGGGATGACATAAGCAAGACATATCGATGGATATTCTACGGGAATGATAATCCTCCGGATCTAGGGGTGCACACTATTACAATCAATGCAACACGATATGGTTTTATTACCAGATATGATAGTACCTCTCTAACTATTGATATCGCACCGACAACACTTCTCGTTGAATTTATACCAAGCAATGAGATCA
Source organism: Candidatus Thorarchaeota archaeon (assembly GCA_004524595.1). The sequence goes on from SDOA01000021.1 coordinate 2,089, forward strand.
ATTATACACAGGGATGTGTTCTTTCTGTTAGCTATTTGATGAATTACAATAATAGCGCAATAACCGATGCAACTGTCTATGCAACTATTGCTGGAGTGCAAAGACAGATGGTTTGGAACATAAGTTTACAGACATTCTATTTATACATTGATGGTGATGTAGATCTACAAAGTCTTGGGACATACACGGTTTTTGTTGAAGCATCGAGGTATGGCTTTATCTCCGGTTCAAATTCATCAAGGTCTATCGTACTACTAGCAGAAACAACATCGCTCATAGTAAGATGGTATAATGATGTCAGTAATCCTGATTTCTATAGTTATACTTACCTTATAGTTGAATACACCTATGGGAGCTCGATCCCAGTTCTTGATGCGACAGTAAATGTGACTATTGGAACTCATATTTGGATATTAAATTGGAACGAAACTCAAAGATATTATCAACTTAGATTCAATGGGTCAGACTCTATTCCTGGTGTCGGGGTACATTCACTCACAATTAAAGCATGGAAATATGGATTTGTTGGGAAGACAGGAGAGACAGAACTAATACTACCAGTCATCCCGACCAAGTTGAGTATTGTATGGACAAATGGAGATACAATTACTTATGTGGAAACGACTACTCTTCAGGTATTCTATACCATGTACAATGATTCTCTGATCTATAATGCCATTGTTAATGTGACAATCAATGGGGTTACCTTGGATCTTGACTGGAATAGCCTCACATACGCTTATGAAAGAACCTTTTACGGGTCTGATGGCTCATTAGACTTCACAACCTATCCAATTATGATTTTAGCATCAAAGACAGATTTCCAGAGCCAATCCAACTCAATTGAGTCGTTAACTAAGGAGTTAGAACCTACCAGTCTAATAATATCATGGAATGGTGGAGATAATATAACCTATTTTAGTCAGACGACACTCTTAGTACAACTCATCACATCGAATGGAACACCAATATCAACGGGTATCCTCAACGCAACGATAAATGGAATAGTACTAAATCTAGAATGGACAGGCTCAGCATACGAAGTCCTCATTCTTGGTAGCGATAGTCGATTTGATTACTATACTTACAATGTCGTCATCAATGCCTCAGCCTTTGGATATTTTTCTGTAGTAGATACAACACAATCATTCACGATTAGGCTTGAGGATACTTACCTTACATTTGAGTGGGTGCCGGATGATACAATAACATATCTAGAGGTCACAATTCTAAGAATCTATTATCGATACGCAGCGAATCATTCACCAGTTCTTGCTGCAGAAGTAAATGCCACATGTATTGTTTTTTGGTCTGCAATCTTTAATGCAAGCACAGGTGCATATGAAATCTCATTTACTGGTTCAGACATTTTAAATCCATTTGATGGACCATATACTTTTGAGATATACGCATCAAAAAGCAATCATCTCTCGTTCTATGATATTTCTCAAGTGCTCATAGTACTTCAAGAAGATACATTAATTGATACATATTGGCACAATGGTGATAATACAATAACCTTCGTTGAAAGTGCGACCATCTTCATAAACTATTCACTTACAAAAACGGGTGAATCAATAGCAGATGCCTTTGTAACTATCAGGATAGGTGAAACCAATTGGCAGGCGTCCTATAATTATACTTCAGAATTATACTGGTTTACTTTCACAGGTGATATGGACCCACCAGGACTCGGAACTTTTTCATTGTATATTTCAGCAACATACGTTGCTCATCAAGGATTCAAAGATGCATCCGATAACACCAAAACCTTGACAATCAAATCAGAATCTGTAAATATAGAGAGCTATTGGATTGGCGGTAGTAAAATCACTTATGTTGGTTCTACAATTCTTGTAGTAAACTATACTATGTCTGATGGTTCTGCTATTCCAGAAGCATTTGTAAACGTAACAATTGGAACAGATCATTGGGTTCTTACTTGGCATGCATCTAGTGAAACCTATCGCATGGAATTCTATGGATCAACACCATCACCCGGTCTGGGATACCATGAACTCGAGATCCGCGCTAGTAAAGATGGATTCGATTCACTCACTGACACGTCATTGAGTCTCGAGATTGTCCAAGAGCCGACAACAATCACTCCGAGATGGAGTGAACCATATGAGAATAGTATAACCTATTTTGAGTATACCTATCTTTTCGTAGATTATTCAACAAGTAGTGGTGCACCAATACAGGATGCATTAGTGAATGTCACAATTAATCTGACTACATGGACTTTGACGTGGAATAACACAGAAGGGGCTTATGAAATCAGATTCAATGGATCAGATATACCTCCAGGATTTGGTATTCACAATTTGGTAGTTAAGGGGTCAAAATTTGGATTCACCTACGCGGAGAACACGAGTGCAACACTCATAATGGGCAGAGACCCAACATCATTAGAGATTGATTGGTCAAATGGGAATAGCATTAGTTATATTGAATACACTACGCTTATGGTATACTATCGGATGAGTAATGGTTCATCAATAACAACGGGAGTTGTAGAAGCTTCCATTGGGGATGATACATGGCTTTTGGTATGGAACTCATCAGCTCAGGCATATTGTTATACATTCTATGGCACTATGGATCCACCTGGAATACATACATTTGCTTTGGAGATTATTGCATCAGGAGATATTTATGTCAGTCAAATAACACAAGTTCCATTTGAAATCCATGAGGAACCTACTACAGCTACACCATCATGGACAACAACAAGCATTGATTGGACTCAGTCTATTGTGCTATTTATTGAATACCGAGATAGTTATGGAAGGTTGATTGATGGTGTCACTGTGAAGACAATCACTATTGACGGAGTAGCATTTACTCTTAGTGGTTCAGATGGAATATACTCATTTGAATTCAACAGTTCTTTTGATTTGGGACATCATCTCATCACATTTAACATAAGCAAGTATGGATACGAGTTTACTTATGATTCAAGTTTAAGTCTAGATATCATTGAAGCTGCAACAGACCTTGTGTTATCATGGAGTCCAACAACAGTAATTGACTATCTTGAGGAAATTCAACTTCTAGCTAACTACTCATATGCTGGAAATGGGCAAATTGTTCCACAAAGTGGTGTGGTAGCAAATATTACGATAGATGGAACTATAACTCTTCAACTTGTGGCATCGGGAGACTTTTGGACAATCAGTTTAAAGGGCTCTTATCTAGACCTTGGTTCACATACAGTAGTGATTCAAGCTCAGGCATATGGTTATACTTTTTCACAGTCAATTGAAGTTCTCACAATCAATGAAGTCGCTACAGATGAGCTTCTAGTTAGTTGGAATCCAGCTAATGTTACTATCGAATTTACTGAATCGATTGAGCTAATTGTAGAGTATACATACTATGGCGGAGATGTCCCATATAATGCCACGATTGATGTGACTCTAAATAGTCAGGTCTACTATCTTACTCATTCCTCTGGAGCATGGAGAGTCACGATAAACGGAGATGATTTGGGTGTAGGAGTATATGATGCTTATATCACTGCCTGGCTTTATGGATATTCACTTAGAACAAATACAACCTTGGGAGTGAATGTGACACCAGCAGCAAACTGGTTCCATATCATGTGGCAACCTTCGAATCTTATCTGTACGTATATTGATGTCATCAATATTTCAGTGATTTACACACAAGACTTTGAACCAATTGTGAATGCTTCGGTATACCTGTTTTTGGATGGCATACCATATCAACTTGTTTATAGTCCTCTTGATGAGATGTGGCATTATAGTATCAGAGCATCGGCAATTGGACTAGGATCCTGGAATGTTACCGTAACTGCAAATAAATCAGGATACGCAGATGGATGGTATTCCGAGTATCTGATCATTCAAAATGCAGACACAACTCTGGATACGTTGTTGTCTTCCCCCGTATTCTACTACGATGAGAGTTCTGAACTTGATATTTATTATCTTATGAATAATCTTAGCTATGTACCTAATAGCGAGCTTATCCTTACTCTTGATGGTTATACGCAAATAGCATCATGGGATACAGATCATTGGGCAATTACCATCAATGGAACTGAACTTAGTATTGGAGAACATAATCTCACAATCATCGTATCAGCCTATGGTTTTGAATCGCAAACTAAAAGCATTCTCGTTACAGTCCTTTTGATTCCAACTGAGATTACTTACACTGAGGTCATCATAGTTCGTGCCTTAGATGTTTTTATGCTCAGATTCACTTTCTTGGACACAAGAACGAGTACTGGTATAATAGGAGCCACAACCAGTATAGATTGGATTGCTGCCTCTAATGTCTTTGATCTGGAAAATGGAACGTATCTAATTCAAATAGGTGGAAGTTATCTCCATATTGGTAACTACACTTTTGATATAACATTTGAAATGGTAGGGCACACTTCAGGAAATGGACTTGTAAGCATCGAGGCTATCCCTATACCTACAGAATTGAGAGTAAGTCCAATTATCACCCAGTACGAGAATGAAACAATAGTCATCGAAGCTAGATTCATTGAAATTATATCACACACGACAATTCTTGGAGCTGATATTATTGCCTCCATAGAAGGAGTAGAGTATGTCTTAATTTTCAATTCTGATACTGGGAATTATTCGATTACAATTCAATTACCACGTAACATGAACCCTGATTTATATTCAATATCAGTTTTTGCTGTTGCTAGGGACTATGAAACCATACAAACACAGATTGAGTTGAATATACTAGCAAAATCAACATATACTATAATCCTTGAAGTAGTGCAAAGCATTCTAGCCGGTGAGGAACTAGTAATCACTGTTACAGTTAATGATGATGGTCTTTCACCAGGTTCTGTGTCACTTACATTATTCATTACAATATCATCATCAACCGGACCCACGATTTATTCTCAAGAGATAACAACGAATGCGGATGGTATTGCAATAGTTCGATTTAAAGTGCCACAGGATGCAACTAATTTAGATATCATTGCAAGATATTCTGGCTCAATCTCTACTTGGCCTACAGAGTCAAGTACAATCAATATTGAAGTCACATCCAGAGGGTTCAATTTCCTAAACACGCTTCTAGAAGATCCAGTAATGCTATCGATATTAGTTGGAGGCGTTTCAATACCTCTTCTAGGCATTATAACAGTAAGACGTAGGAGAAGTATCCCTACTAAAGTGATAGAACCACTAGTTGCGCCTGTTAGTGAGATATCACCTCCAAATGCGATTGACAGACTAAAAGCAGAACTTTTGTCAAGTGATTCAGGATTGACAAGGGCAGAACTTTCTCAGAGATTAAACCTATCATCAACAAAAGTTAGTGACTTAGTGAAGGACTTGCTTTCATCAAATTCGGAAGTCTATGAGGTACGTGAAGGCTCTAAACGAATTATCAAGAGGAGAGAGTGAGAAATAAGGTATCATATTCATGATTTATAGTGGAAGAAGATATTGAACCGAAAATGAAGGGAACACCCGCAGTTAATTGATATGGTTATGTTTTCTCTGTTATGTACTTACCAAGAACTTGTGAGCATATCTTGAAAACGTTGAAAAGTGTGAAATGTGCAGCAAACAGGAAACGTAAGAGAAAGGTGCAGATAGTTCAGTATCTGAATTGATGCATCATGCACTTGCAAGAAGATACCTCAATTTTCTATCGAGGGAAAAACATGAGAAGAACAACCATAACAATCATCTTGATGCTTTCACTCGTTTTTACAGCTACAATTACAGTCTATGCTCCAGAAGGTGTTTTATCAGCATTCAATGAAAATTCGAAGTATTTACAAGATATGAATCTACAAGCGGAAATCCGGATGAAAGGTGATAATATCCCTGTAATTCAATTTATGCACAGGTCAGTACCAGATCAGCTCATTTCAATCTCGAACACATTTGGTAGCACAACTACTCATGTCTCATCGATAGATTTGTCATCATATCAAATACCAGGTTGGACATTATATGAAGTGATAATAGTCCAGGATAATATTACAGCCATTATTGAGAAGGAAGTCATTGGTGTAAATGCAGAATCACCATCAGATCTGTTTGCAATCTATGAACATGAATCTGGTCTTTACTACGACCAGCTGGCCCAAGGTTTTTATAATCAGATTCATGATGGACAATTGCAAAATCTTTCAATTCTGTACCAAACTCCAACGTATGACCCAGGATTTCATAATTATGCTTATCTCGATATAAGATCAAACTACCAAGATGGTACAAGCAATATGGTTTCATCAGTACCACTGGCTTATGTTGGTTATACTGGAACATGGGCAAATGTAACAGAGAATGTCATTCTGGATGGTGGTGTTACTTACTATGCTGTGATAAATGGAACTAAGCTTAATCAGGTTCCTGGGGATTATCCAAAAATTCGCTGGTATTATCAAGACTTATCTGGAACATTCCTTACTAGACGTCATAACACAGATGGGGACACATGGGGCTCTGATAGACCTTATGAGGCTTTATTGAATTATTCATACATACCATGGAATACAACAACTAATTCAGCTCTTGTTTATACTGATCCTACAACAATTAATCTAAATCTCAACGGAACTCCGATGGGTGGAATTTCGTGGTCAGTGAGTTCAGCCTCGTCAATCGAACAGATCGAGATTAACACAAATCAATCAGTTGATGTATATTATAATCTTACACTTAGCTATAAAAAAGATGTAACAGCAATTACGCATTGGTTTGCAGAGTCCCTGAGTTCATCTATTATATGGAATGTCACTGTTAATCTTACATACCCAGTAGTCCCCGAGACCGTAACGCATTTCATGAATATAACAGGAATCCCAGGTGATTGGACAACAACTGGGCTCTACTTGGGAAATACTCCTGCTGGATCGCAGACAAAGATTGGTACAACAGTATATTGTACTGGATTGAGCGATGGTACGTGGACACTGACATCAAGTGCTCCGAATTATGTTACGGATATTGTACTGTCAGATTCTTCAGATAGCTCACCCATTGGAGATTTAGTAAGTCTACTTGTTATCATGGATATAGACGCAACAGTTGAAGATGAGATAGGTACTCCAATATCTGGAGGATTAGCAAATCTCACTATTACTCATGGAGGAGCTACAATTTATGCACCTTTAGAGATTGCCGCAAGTTCAGGTCTTGTAAGTTTCTCATGGAATATCAGCTCCACCACATCAGGTAATGGAACACATCTCATCGAGATATATTGGATAAATGGATTAGAAGCAGGTTACTATACTACTCAAGTGTTTGTGTATTATCCAACAACACTTGTTGCAGATGAATATAGTATATCAGCCTTTACAGACAATTCATTTGATATCGGAGTCGATTTCAATCAGATATATCCCGTCAGAGGTTTGGATGATACTCTCGTGGATGTCACGTATTCATTTGGTAGCATAGTTAATGCAACGCTCCTAAATCCAAGTGGAGGAAGGTGGGAACAGACAATTGATACAACAGGAATGAGTAGTGGAACCTACCCTCTAATCATTTATGCAGAAGGGTATACAATTGAGAATCAAAGCCTTACAATATCTGTGGAATTAATTATTGAAACACTTCCACTGAATTGGAGTTGGTCGCAAGGTAACAACATTACCTATCTTGATAGTACCAATCTAACTGTATCATATTGGGATATCAACAGTGTAAGCATCCCAGATGCAATGGTAAATGTCACATTCGATGGTCACACTTATGCCCTGCAATGGGACCCGATAGCTGAAGTATACTGGATTCAGCTAAATGGAACTGATTTCTTAGTAGTTCCAGGAACAACACTTCTTAATGTCAGTGCTTGGAAGATTGGATATGCTCCGCAATATAACGATTCAATAGAAATTTCGATTTCTCCTGAGACGGGCGTTGTATTCAATGTGGACTGGAATCCTGCAGATAGGAATATTACGTATATTGAATCGATTGCTATAACTGTCACATACACCTACAACTCTGTTCCTATAGATGGAGCTTGGGTAAGAGCTACATTTAGTGGTCATCCGCTAGTGAACTTCACATACAATTCTGGATTAGGCGTATGGGAACTCATACTTGATGGTAGCGATTATTTTGGAATCACAACCATCACAGTCCGAGCAAGCGCTACAGGTTACAGTCTTGTCCAAGAGACCCAGACATTAACAGTCATAGAAGACATTCCAACAGTTTCTGGTTCATGGATAGAAGATGCTGCGTCAACAGATTATGTCACAAATATCCCACTCTTAATTACAATAAGGGATTCAAGTGGTACTTTCATCAATGATGCGACTGTAACAGTCTATGTATTCAGTACAAACTTTTCAATGGTATTTGTTGGGGATGGAGTTTATTCGATTACGATTGACCCAATAGAAATACAAGGAATCCACCAAGTGAATGTCACAATGGAACGCACTGGTTTCAAGACCAGTTCAATTCTCTTAGAGCTCACTATTTCAGCAACAACAGATATTGAAGTTGATTTTCAACAGTCAGAATATGAACAGTGGAACCTGACTATTACAGTCACATATACTGACTCATTCTACGATACACCAGTTGAAGATGCAACAGTCACAATAACACTTGATGGTGTTGTGTATACACTCGACTATTCAGAGGGAGTCTATGTCATTGAGATTGTTCTCGATGTTGATCCTGGAGTATACACAATCAGTGTCAATGCAAATAGCCTCTTCTGCAACGAAGCCAGCACTTCTTCATCTCTTACTGTGCTTCCAAAGGCTGGAGTCTATTTATCACTAGCAACTGAAGGAGACCCAAGTGTTCAGGGACAATTGCTATCAATCATTGCCACACTTCAATATAATGACACTGACCTTCCAGTGACAAACGTCAACATCTACTTCATTGTAACGATATACTACACCAATGGAACAATAGAGTTACGGAACAGTCCGACCCAATATGATACAACAAATGATGCAGGTGTTGCAAGCTGGGGATTCCAGATTCCAGCAGGTACCATTGATAGAATCGAGGTTTTGGCTGAGTTTCGGGGTAGTAGAGATAAATGGACAGCCAGTCTTTCACAAGTTGTAGCCGTAGCATCAAATCCAATTCTTCTTGTAATATCCTTCCTATTCTTCACAAATATTGGAAGATTGATAGTCATCTCAATTGCTATACTTGCAGTCGTCGCGGCAGGATACAACAAAAGTGTAAAGCCTAAAAAACGAGCGTTTAGAACTTCCTTAGAAAACCAGCTTGAGATGTTCAAAGATCTTGAATCTCTTCGGCACTTCATGGCAATATATCTTGATAGAGGAACATGTGTATTCTATCATCCATTTACTGATGAGAGAATTCAACCAGATCTGATTAGTGGATTTATCGCTGCCATCACGAGTGTCTATGGGGAGATAAAGGGTGATGGTGTGAGAGGAACACTTGAAGAGATACAATATCACGGACTGCGTTTGAATAGCTATAGTGGGGAGTTCATTATTGGTATTCTCATCCTAGAAGGTGAGATGACGCCATTATTGCGGGAGAGATTGCAGTTCTTTATAGAACTCTTCGAAAATCAATACGACCAAGATCTCACCGGATGGTCAGGTCTGATTGATTGCTTTGATCCTGAATGGGTAGTATCAACCCTCAATTCTACCTTTAATTACTCTTGGTTGCTACCGCATAGATTTGGGCCAACACAGAAAGTCAACAAGACAAATGCGAGAATCCTTGACTATATTGGAGCAGTCCGAGACGAGAGGGGAGAATTCTATCTAAAGGACCTCATCAAACCGCTTGCTGAGATGTTTGAGAAGTCTGAGGCGGAGATACTCGATAAACTATTGCAGCTTCAAGAGAGGGGCATGATTGCACCTGTAAGTATCCAGACTATCCTGCAGAGACAAGGAATGGGATTAGCAGACAGCGATTCAGAAGGAATAACAATTCCACTCCCACCTGAAATAATGAAAGAAATAGATAAGACTCCAGAAGAAGAACCTGCTGAAGAAGAGATTATTGAAGAAGAAGAGCAGCAAGAACCTGAGGACCAAGAAACTTCTGAAGAACCTGCAGAACCTGTTATCGAGAAAGAACCATCTAAGCCTCCGAAAAAGATGGTAGATCCATTAGAAGAATTCGTTAGAGATGTTGAAGACTTATTGACCAAAGAGAAGGAAAAGGAAGAATAGGTTTAGTGAAGAGTATACCTCAAGCCAAGAACACTTATGTACTTGACAATGTGACAAAAAAGTGAGGCAGAGTCATGCCATGGGACATTGAAAACTATTCAATTATCGATGGAAGGATTCTCAAAGTGGATATTACTCTACCACTAATTGAATTCATCTATATTACTATTGATGATGTTAAAGAGGCGTGGCTTGATATGCTGCAACAGTTCGTAACAGAACAACCAGGTTTTGATGTTTCATGGGAGATGCAACCACGTGATGATCTAGCCTTGGTGACGATTCAAATTGCCAAAGCAGGCAAATTGGGTGATTTTACTCATGAAGAGGCAAGAGGAGCAATAGATGCTGTTGATGCTCTGTTTGATGGCAAAAAATAGTCTGCATCAAGTCTTCAATATGGGGATTGTTCTCATACCTAGAGGTATTATAGCAATTCGTGGAAGAGTAACTATCAGACTACGTGCAAGTTCTAAGCCTTCCTGCGGATCTCTCACAGCATGACAATGAAGATGCTCAGAGACCACAGACGCCCTAAGTCTGCTACAGATTATAATTGTCCATGATTTCATTACATTCCAAAAAAGTCGAGCTTTTGCCATTCCAATATCAAATCCAGTCTCAGATAGAATTGCTACTTCAGACTCTGATGTACACTCTGAGAGACCTCGCATAAATCCAGCTGGTCCAACACCTTCAGGACATTCAGCGACTAAGATAATCACGCCGCCTTGTTCAGTAGCTTGAGCGGCAGAATAGAGAGAGTCAATTGCATCATACAGGGTTCTATCATGATGAGGACTCCCTGCACTGATGAAGGTAATATCTGCTTTTGTTTTAATTGTGGTTTCTGTCACGCTCCGTACGGTAGCAATACTTTCTCTCCATGATATGTACGGTTCACCGGCAGTGATCTGTGCAACATGATTACAGCAATCAGGGACTGCATTTACAATGTAATCTAGTCCCGCTAATCTTGAGGCTTCTTCAAGATCAATACATGTTGCAGTCTCATGCATAAAAGGTCCGACGGGATGAGTTGCTCTAAGTTTTACATTTCGTTCGATACTTCTAATTCCTGCTGCCCAAGGAAGTACAGACATTCGACCACCTGTTGCACCAACAAATACATCAGCACGAATCTCACCCACACCTATCTTTAGCTCAGCCTCTGAATACGCTTTATTTACATAAACAGGCGTACAATGGGTTGGAGTATCACCGACAAAATGCAGAGTGTCGGACGCCTTAGGATCATGAGCAATAAGGGGATGTCCAAGGTCAACTAGAGACCCTAACAAATCAATAAGCTTAGGTCGTTGCTTCGGAGCGGATGTAGGTTCTTGGCAAAGAATAGCAATATTTTCAGGTCGAAGCATTTGCGTCTTGAGAGAATCTAACACAGCGGCAAGGAGAGTAGCTGTAATATCATTATCCATCTCACCATTTATCACAATTGTAGCAGATTGAACTTGTTTTGCAAGTTTAGAGAGGGGTATAGTGGTTTCTTCTTTTTCAAGAGAAGCAAGTACCAGATCTATATCAGAAATATCCACAATTACTTGAGGTTGAATGGTTTCTACCTTAAGTCGGTTATTGATTTCCAAGGGAAGTGAACCATCACCATATTGCAGATTGAACCTCATATAGAATTGACCCATAGAATCGTAAGATACCTAGCACTTAAAGTTACCATCATTCATTCTAAGGAATGTTCTTATTCGTAATCCCTTTGGTTCTACATGGATGTATGAGATGAAACGCGCAGATAGACTACTTCTTTTATCGATCTTTCTCTTGTTAGTCTATTTTCTTTTATCCGTCATTGTTAGTAATCTGTCAAGTCCAATTGTGCTCGTCTATAATTGGCTACTGGATATCTCTCTCTTGATGGGATATTTCGGAAATCTCATCATTGCTATAATAGGGAACTCGACTATTCTCATTCCAATTCCATATATGGGAGTGACATTCATCCTTGGTGGTCTACAAGATGAGGTGAGTGGACAATTTCTGTTTAATCCATGGTTGGTTGGTATTATATCAGGATTTGGTGCCATGCTAGGAGAAATGGTGACCTACATGATTGGTTATGGTAGTGGCCAATTCATTCAGGAAAAACAGAGAAACTCCTTTCGAGAATATGTGGCAACACATCCAAAGGCTACTCCACTAGTCCTATGGTTTCTTGCGGTCACTCCAATTCCAGATGATGTCCTGATTCTTCCTTTAGGAGCTGTGAAATATCCTTGGTGGAAGATTGCCATTGTTCAACTGATTGGAAAATCTATGTTTATGATAGGAGTAGCATGGGCTGGTAGGTATGGTCTCGAGTTTATCGGTTCACTTATTGGAAATACAGATCCTTCTTCCATAGTTTCAAGGAGTATTGAAGTGTTTACATTATTGTTGATTATAATCGCAGTCTACATCTTTGTTAAGATAGATTGGGAAAGACTAATGGCAAAGACAAGTATTCAAGAGGTTAAAGAAAATTGAAACTTGCAGACAAAGGATTTGCTGTTTCAATCAGTATTATCCTCATTTACTGGATTATACTAGTCACTAGTCCGATAATCACGAGTCCCCTAAGTCAATTCTTTGAGTGGATGGCTGAAATAGCCATAATTCTTGGGTATTGGGGCACATTCTTAGCGTGCTTGTTGGGAAGTGCAAGTGTTATCGTTGAAGTTCCGTTTGCAGGGATTCCTTTCGTACTTGGTGGTCTCAGAGACAGCCTAACTGGACCTTTCTTATTCAATCCTTGGATAATTGGTATCATATCAGGTATAGGTGCAACAATAGGGGACATGACAAGTTATGCATTGGGATACTTTGGGAGAAGATTTGCTGATGAGGCCAATTCTTCAGGATTCAGTAGATTCATTGATCATCACCCAAGAGCAACTCCTTTGGCAGTCTTTATTCTTGCCTCTACTCCAATGCCACTTGACCCAGCTGTTGTCGCACTTGGAATTGCAAGATATCAATGGTGGAAGCTCTTTGTACCCTGTCTTGTGGGTGAGATAATTTTCTTGACTGGAGTTGCATGGGCAGGAAGACTTAGTCTTGATTGGATTATTGCACTGTTAGGGGTGGGTAGTCCTGTAACACCACTCTCAGCAGCTGTTGAGGTTTTTGGGATCTTTCTATTGATTCTTGCTGTCTATCTGACCGTCAGGATTGATTGGATAGCTCTTACTAAGAGATTCAAAGAAGCAAACCATGAGTAGTCTAATCTTCATTCTTATTAGCACTACCAGTATATAATCCATCGAAGAAGGCCTTACCAACCTTTGTAATAGAGACCAATCCATCTCTCAATAAATTGCTGATGTTAGTAAAATTGACCCCTGTTGTTGAAATCGGAGCATTTACCATTCCAATATCATTCATCTCTCCGAGAAGTTGGATAAAAGCATTTAATCTATAAAGAGCTAAGAGACCAACACATTTTGCAAATGCACGTTTGATACCTTCAATAATAGCTACTTTGGGATCGTCAAATTCTGCATATGCTTTCTCAATTTCCAAGAAAGTGCAGCACATAGTCATTGAATTCTCATCAGGTTCATCCATAAAGTGTCCAGGTGCCTCCAATTGGAAAGGATCCTTTAGATGATTAACTATTTTCAAACGCGATTCTTTTTCAGGTATTGACCACCAAGCTCTGAGGTGCTGATCGGAGAGAGGTTTCACTTGAAGATCACGGTCTCTGGATGAGTCAGAAATATACGCAGGTAGAAAAGAATGCCACCCTGGAATCATGCGAAGTCCAAGTGTACCCTTTAATGGTATTTGAAAATCAAGCTTTCTAGCACAATAATGGACAAGATCATAGACTGCATAGTGCTTCTTCTTGTCAAGATAGACAAAGATTGGTTCATAGTCACCCTCGTGAGCTGGTACTGCCTGATAGTCCCAGACATACAGATATTGAAGGCAGATAAGGTGAGGAATTTTCTTGGACCGGACAACTCGGCCATAGACTCCAATGAAATCAGTTTCTTTGAGAGCATGACGCGTGGCCTCAGGGATTACAACACCAAGTGTTTCAGAGAGTGTCTTATCACCATGCTGAACACCTGAGGTAACCGGTAGATGCTCTTGAAGGAGAGCTTGGTCAAACTCAGCAGTAACGCCTGCTACATGTTCTTTGAAAGTGAGTTCGTCGAGTCTAGGATGAATCCGAAGCTGTTCTGAGTACTTTTTCTCTACCAAATCTATTGACCTCATTACCTTCATTTTACTGGAGTCATTATAGATATTTTGAAAAATATAGAATAGGGGTGTTACATAAGTACACCCCATTTTCTCAAATCAAACAGGGCGAAAAGCAAGATAGGTCTTTCCAGATTTGCCTTTCTCGTAGTCTAATTTGAGATCAATTCCAATGTTGACCTCTTCAGGTTTAAGGGGGTCAAATCCCAAGAGCCGCGCACTTACACGTGTTCCCTCAGCAAGTTCTACTATTGCTACGTAATATGGTGCCTCTTCTGCAAATTCATCAGGAGCAATATGGATGACTGTAAATGCAACAAGCTTCCCGGTTCCTGACACATCAGCCCAACTCATATTGCTACTACCACAGCTGTAGCATGACCCAGAGGGAGGGGCAATCACTGCACCACAATCAACACATTTGTAGGCTTTGAAATGACCTTCCTCAATATTCTTGAGATACGCTTCAATAGATGGTTTCTCGCTCATTAATCAGCCCTCCTCATGATGTTTACCACACAAGAAGCTCCTGTTCCACCAAAATTATGCATAATCGCAGTATCATGATTAGCAACCTGATTGGGTCCTGCATCACCAATGAGCTCCCTATACACCACAACTGCTTGCTTCACTCCAGTAGCTCCTACTGGATGTCCCACTGCCTTTAATCCGCCCATTGGATTAATTGGTTTATCACCGTCACGTGCAGTAACACCATCACGAACAGCCTTTGCACCTTCACCAGGTTTGAAAAAGCCAATGTCTTCAGAGGCTATTATCTCAGCAATGGTGAAACAGTCATGAACTACTGCGAAGTCCATGTCTTTTGCTTCGAGCCCAGCCATTCTATAGGCTTGCCTACTAGCATCAACTGATGCGCTAAAGGATGTTAAATCACTTCTATCGCAGAGATTCATTGATGCAGAAGCTTGACCAGTTCCAATGATCTTGACAGGGAGATCGGTATATTTCTTGGCTTTTTCGTTAGAAGTAACAACTAATGCTGCAGCCCCATCAGATATTGGAGAGCAATCAAAGAGCTTTAATGGCCAAGCAATGTATCTTGGTGTCATTGCTTTCTCTAAAGTAATCTCCTTCTGGAACTGAGCGTAAGGATTAGTTGAAGCATTCTTATGAGCCTTTACAGCTACTAACGCCATATCTTCTTCCGTTGTGCCATACTTTTGCATATGGGCTACTGCAGCAATCCCAAAGACACCAGGGAATGTAAGACCGATATTTGATTCGAATTGATCATCAGCAGCTGCGGCAAGAGCTTCTGTTGCTTTGTTAGTAGAAACAGAAGTCATCTTTTCTACACCTGCCACTAGGACTGTGTCGTATATTCCTGATTCTATTGCCATTACTGCAGCGCGAAGAGCAGTAGCTCCAGATGCGCACGCAGCCTCGTGACGGGTTGCTGGAAGTCCTTTCATTCCAACGAAATCGAGAAGCAACGGTGCAGTGTGTCCCTGATGCACCAGCATCTCTGGAATGAAACTACCAATGAATGCTGCTTGAATATCTTCTTTGGGAATTCCCGCACCAATCGTGGCTTTGTCAACAGCCTCAGCAAACATCTCTCTGAGAGATACCCCCTCGAGAACTCCAAACTTTGTCTGAGCTGCGCTTACTATATTCGTGTTCTTTAAAGGCAAGTAGTGATACCACCTCGTGTTAGATACGTAACGGGAAAATTTCTACTATAAAAAGTGGTAGGCAAGAGGCAATTCTGAAATATTTACTTACGAGAACTGATTTTATCTCTCTCCGAAGAGATAATAAGCCGTAAGTAAACGACCCAAACGGGATTGACGATGGACTTTTCACTATCGGAAAAAGAACAAAAGCTTTGGGAACGAGCCAAAGCATTCACACTTGAACATATTACACCGCGTGCTCTTGAGCTGGATAAAAGAGATGACTTCCCCAAGGAAATTGTCCAGAAGGCGTATGAAGCAGGTCTCATGAACCTTCACATTCCAACTGAGGCAGGTGGACCAGGACTCTCATTATTGTCCGAAACTTTTGTTTCTGAGGCTACAGGATATGGTTGTGCTGGGATTGCTACTTCTATAATGTGCAACAACTTAGCTTTTGCACCTCTTGTGATCAGTGCGACCATAGAGCAGCTCAAAGAATACGTAACTCCTTTGATCACTGGAAAAGAAGCGAAATTTGGAGCATTCTGTCTCACCGAGCGAATGGCAGGCTCTGATGCAGGAGCTGTTGCAACTAGGGCTGAACGAGACGGAGATGAATACATCATCAATGGTGTGAAATGTTTCATCACAAACGGTCCTCAAGCATCGCTCTTCACAGTATTTGCATCAACTCAGCCGGAACTTAAGACAAAGGGTCTCTCATGCTTTATGGTACCAAAGAGCAAAGCAACAAAGATTGGTGTCATTGAAAATAAGATGGGACAGAAAGGATCAGTCCAGAGTGAGGTCATCTTTGAAGACGCGAGAGTACCTAAAGATTGCTTGGTCGGAAAAGAGGGTGATGGATTCAAGATTGCTATGATAACTCTTGATAAAACTAGAGCAGGGATAGCAGCAATTGCAACAGGTGTTGCACAAAGAGCTGTTGATGAGGCAGCCAAGTTCGCAAATATTCGACACCAGTTTGGTCAAGCAATTGGTAATTTTCAAGGTATCGGCTTCATGTTAGCAGATATGGGTGCACGAGTAGCTGCCGCAAGGCAATTAACTAGATATGCAGCATGGATGGCAGATCAGGGAATGCGTAACTCAAAAGATTCTGCTTTTGCAAAATTCTTTGCTTCAGATGCCGCAATGCAAAATGCAACTGATGCAGTTCAGATAATGGGCGGTTATGGATATCTTAGTGAATATCCAGTTGAGAAACTGATGCGTGATGCAAAGTTGCTGCAGATATACGAAGGAACCAACCAGATTCAAAGAGTTGTAGCTAGCAGCAATATTCTCAAAGAGAGTGCAAACTTAGAGACAGGATTTCATGTTAAATATGAGGGACGAGATGCGCCTATAATGTAAACTGGTGAATGGTCATGTGTAACTCGTTCACATGACCAATTCCTCTCATTTCTATTTCATATCTAATTTATGAGTTACTTACTTAAGAGGGAAGTATTGAGGTCAACTCATCAAAGACTGGAGATTCCCAGCTTGGAAGATAACGAAGCTATCAAGAATATCAAGACCCGTCGGGCAATCAGAGACTATGATACATCAAGAGATGTGTCTGATGAGTTGATAAACAGAATCATTGAAGCTGGTGGTTATGCACCTAGTGCAGAGAACCAACAACCTTGGAGGATTATCGTTGTTCGGGACAAGAAATTAAAGGAATTCATTGGACAGATTGCAGTTGAACGAACAATCCTCTTGTTTGGTAGGGCGACACCAAGAGAAGAGTTAGAACGAAGACTCAGCTATATTGAATCAAAAGCTAGTCTAGAAAGAACAATTGACATCCTAATCTCAGGTCAAAGATTTGAATACATCAAAGGCAAGCCAGAAACCAATGGAGCGCCGGTTCTGCTTGTTCTAGCAGTGGATCAGACGCATGTTGGAAACTCCCAGCCAACATTGAGAGGAACAGGTGGAGTCTATGGATGGTCCGGTCCAAGACATGCTGTGATAGCTGGCTCGATGATGATGGAGAATATGGCACTTGCTGCTGCATCATTAGGACTTGGAAGCTGTGTATCCTCAGTCCAGCTTGACCACTTTGATGATGTTGGAGCCATCTCAGAGAAACTGAATATTCCATTCCCGCATTGGGTACCTATTTTATGTTTAACATTAGGATATCCAAAATATGAGAGAACTCTAGGTCCACCACGACAAGGACCTGAGGAGATTGCCTTTCTAAATAAATGGGGAGAACCTTTTGTTAAGGAGGAAAAATAATGATGGACCTCGACATTCTCAGAAGAGGATTTGTCGCCTTCATTGACGGCCTATGGTGGGGTCTAAGAGATAATACAGGTGCGCTTTCAATGTATGAGGGTTACAGTGGAGGCTTTAAACAGATGGGACTGGAGCTCGCTGAATCTAGAGGTGGAAAAGGACCTGAGAGAGCTGCTTCCATTGCAGGAGAGGTTCTTAACGCAATAGGACTTGACGTTGAAGTCAACAAAAAGGATATTTTTATCAAATCATGTCCTATCTGGAATCGAATCTTAGAGCGTGGTCTAGAATTTGCTTTTCACATTGAAGAGATATGTTGGAAACCGCTCTTAGAAGGTATAGCTGATAAGACTGAAACTGTGCCTATTATGGAGTCTGCACTTCGACTTATTCACATCGAGAGAGCTAAGGTGGATTACAAGAAAACAAAGCTGAAGAAATCCAATGACAAAGGTGAGATCACAAAAGAAGAGTACACTAAGCAAATAGTTATTCTTGATGAAGTCATAGAGAATATGTCAAGATACGGTCATTATCGATTCGAATAGAATGAACCTCTTTACATACATAGGCAGGTGAAGGGAATGGAAACCTTAGAGAAGGCAGGATTAGCAGTCAATTATAATAAAATACCAAGTACAAAACCAAAGAGTCTTCCTGAGAAGGTGTTCATCTGGGATGAGACCTTGAGGGATGGAGAGCAAACACCTGGAGTTGCTCTAACGATTGATGAGAAGATAGAGATTGCTAAGATGCTAGACGAAGTAGGAACAGCCATTGTTGCAGTCGGATTTCCAGCAGTTAGTGATGCCGAAAAAAAGGCGGTCACAGCCATCGCGCGAGAAGGCCTCTCAAGAACGAGTGTTGCAGCACCAGCAAGGGCGGTAATTCAGGATCTTGATGCGTGCATAGAAGCTGATGTCAATGAGGTGCCAATCTTTATTGCAACATCTGATTTTCGCCTCAAGTATCAGCTAAGAATGACACGTGACGAAGTTCTCGACCGACTAGTTGAGTGTGTGGAGTATGGAAAAGAACATGGTCTGGTAATCGATTATATCGCTGAGGATTCAACAAGGAGTGATATGGAATTCCTCTGTCAAGCTTATCGAGCTGCAATCGATGCGGGTGCTGACAAGATATGTGTGGCAGATACTGTGGGATTTGTCCGCCCAGAAGTCATGAAACATATAGTACGAGAGATTAAAACTCGTCTATGGACTGATAGCAAATACAAAGTCCCAATGTCGGTTCATTGTCATGATGATTTTGGTCTTGCAACCGCAAATACCCTAGCTGCCATTGAAGAAGGGATAACCTATCCTCAAGTCTGTGTCAATGCTTACGGTGAAAGAGCTGGTAACGCAGCATTCGAAGAGGTTGTCATGTCTCTTGAGGAGCTATATGGGATAGACACAGGAATTAAAACAGAGAAGCTCTATCAGCTCTCCAGATTAGTAGAGAGAAATTTCATTATACCTCTACCATTGCATAAAGCAATAAGTGGTGATAATGCATTTACTCATTCTAGCGGTATTCATTCACATGGTCAACTTACGCATTCAATGACCTACGAGCCAATCAGTCCAACATTAGTAGGTCGGAGTAGAGAATTTCATTTAGGAAAATTCGTGGGTAGGCATTTTGTTGAATACCTTCTGAAGATGGGAGGAATCAGTGCTACTCCAGAGCAGGCTCGTGAGATCACTGAGAGAGTAAAGAAGACTCATGAAGACCAGAAGAAACTCCAATCTCATGTCGCCTTCGAGAACATCAAAAACAGTCTCAAATCTCTTAGAACAGGAGTCTCAGAAAGGGAATTCTGGGCAATTGTCTTTGATGTGGTCTAAGAAACACACCTAGACTTTGAGCCGCTTTGCTGATCTACTTCGCATGAATACTCCTACATCCATGAGAATCACTCCAAAGAGAAACAATAGACCAAAGTAGGTCAGGACCTGTATCTCCAAAGTCTGTGTTGCTGGATTGAGACCTGAGAGCCAGTGATTCATCATTAAGAAATAAATCACTTGAATTACAAGAAAGACGGATGCGACTACCAGCGCAAATTGAATGCCTGTTCTGAATGTTAATGTGGCGGCTGATATCTTTTGTGTGAGAATATTCATATCTTTTGACGAGCCCTCAATTCGTACGAATCTGCCTAAAGACACTTGTTCAGCTACAAATTCATCAACTTGGCTCTTGTCAAGATTAGAGAGAGGGGCGATGATATAGACAGCCCTGATAAATTTCATAGCGGCTCCCCCACTCAAGAGAGTGAGGACTGCAACAACAAGAAACACTACAGCTATGTTCCAAAGAGTGAACATTGCTAAGACAATAATCAAAACTGCAAACATACAAATGATTTCGCCAAGGCCACCTGCACTCTCGACTCCACCTTCAAAGAGAAATCCAAGACGTCTCATTATTCCCAAATTTATCCAAGTTCCATAATATTCGTCATCCGATATACCAATGAGCCTTTTTGCAGACTCACCGACTTGTTGTCGTTTCCCACCATAAACAGTGATGGACACCTTAGGGATAGTAGTTGTTCTAGAAGCATCATTATGCGTGCTCAATATCAAACCCACCTTGCTCTCATTATATGCCATCATTGGTTTTAATACTTGGCATTATTGAAGATTCTCTGTTAGACCGATTCACTTTTCCATGTATCAAACGTGATCTTAATCATGTCTGATCCATGGAATGAGATTATGAGAGATGCTGCAAAAGGGATTAGGGGCGAGTATGTCATCGAAAGAGATGATGGTCGAGAAGAAACACTTGCAGTAATGGATTACAATACATCTCTTCTAGAATGGAGCGAACCTGAGCGTCTTGGTATCCAGCATGTACGGGGGAGAGTGCTTGATATTGGATGCGGTGCTGGTAGAGTTGCATTATATCTTCAAAATCAAGGATATGAGGTTGTAGGTATTGATTTGTCTCCAGGAGCAATAGAAGCCTGTATTTTAAGGGGCGTGCAACACGCACAGGTCATGTCTGTCGATCATGTTGATTTTCTTGCTGCTTCCTTTGACACAGTTATCATGTATGGCAATAACTTTGGTCTATCCGGAGAGGATAGTAAGATTGCATCTATGTTGGTGAAGCTCCACAAAATCACAACAGAAGAGGGAATAATAATCGCAGGAAGTGCAGATGTTGAGAGAACTGATGACCAATCACACCTTGCATATCACAAAAGAAATCTGGATAGGAATAGACCAAAAGGTCTCATTCGATTGAGAGTCAAATATAAGAGTCTCATTGGCGATTGGCGTGAATTACGATTAGCCAGTCCCCAAGAAATGCGTACACTAGCAGAGAGTGCCGGGTGGAAACTTTCAAGAGTCTATGATGAAGGAGGCTCATTTGTTGGAATTCTCTCGAAGTGGTGAATGTCATGACCATATATGCACTAGGAGATAAGATACCTGAGATAGCGGTCTCAGCCTATATTCATCCACAGGCATCAATTATAGGCGATGTGAAAATCGGTAGCAGAGTCTTTGTAGCTCCAATGGTATCGATAAGAGGTGATCGAGGATCAATAATTATCGGCGATGAAACCAATATTCAAGATGGGGTTGTCATTCACTCTGACCCAAGATTCGTCACAAAGATTGGAAGGAGAGTGAACATTGGTCATAATGCATCTATTCATTCTGAAGAGATTGAAGATCATGCGGCAATTGGTATGGGCGCCGTTTTGATGTTAGGAAGCAAGGTTGCGGAAGGTGCATTAATAGGGAACTGTGCTTTGCTTCATGACAGAACGATCACCGAACCGTACAAAGTCTATGCAGGAGTTCCAGCAAAATACATGCGAGACCTAAATCCAGACGACCCGACGATGAGAGCCATTAGCATTTATGTAGATTCATATATTGAGAATGCCGAGTTCTATCCGGGAAATATTCGAGTTATCGATGAATAATGTGCCACATTCCATAGCTTTATCAATATAATTAACAATAGTTATTATATAGATAGTGATGTAAATGTTGTTACAAGGAACAATAGTATCTACACAGCTTGGCAGCTTTGGAAAGGATGAGATTGTCTATGGGTATATAGGGATAAAGACTGCAGATGGAAAACAAATTGCGGTCAAGGTGGATTCCTATACAGACTACGAGACCCTGGAACTAAACAGTGATGTGATTATAGAGGCAGTAAATCTTGGATCTACAGAAATTATTGTTGCAAGGAAGATAAGCCTTAACGCAGATCTGGTTAGTCATTCAGAACGAGATGCGGCAGTAATTGCATGATACAGTCAACAGGCTACTCATCCTCAAAGATTGAGAGTGCCTGCTCATCTTAGGAAATCTCAGCTAGATTTTTAGCATTAAAAGTCCATGTAAGATTAATCACGAGTAGGACGATATATTAATGCCAAAGCTTCAATTGAGATACTTCTGTTATGTCTGTGGACATCAAAATGATCTTGCCTTAGATATGCCCTTAGCACCAAATATGAGTAGAGAGGAGATAAAATGCCCCAATTGTGAGGATGTAACTAATCTGCTCCTTACAGCTTGTCCCCATTGTAAAAATGCATTCAAGTACTTCTTATCAGACCTGGATTTTCCTAAAGAAATCTTCTCATTATCAGAGGTCTATGTGAAACTCATTGATGGCATAAAGAAAAGCCTCAAGGATGTAGTTGAGGACTTCAACGTACCATTACCGAAAAGATGGTCAGTCAAACTTGAGTGCCGATGTGGAGAAGAATATGCCGCTGAGATACCTCTACCTCAACAATAAACACCAAGACACACTAGTCTTCAACAATTATCTCATAATCCAGATGAACAGGACATTTCATCGAGTTTGACACAACACAATAACGATGCGCTCTTTCAGCAGCTTTTCCCATTCGTTTCTTGTTCTTTTGTGAAGATACAACGATTCTTGGACACAGTGTAATCTGGTCAAACTCCCAACCATACTCGCCCATTTTAAGTGTGCCAACTGCCTTGACTCTAAATGATGTGAACTCAGCATGAAATCGTGTTGCCACGCCAGAGAGTGAAGCGCCATAACATGCTACTGCTGATGCGACAAAGAGGTCTTCAGGAGACAGTATTTCTTTGGGGCTGTCTGGCCAAAAGTCAGATGGAGTTGCAACTTCAAAGTTAGGTTTTCCTTCGATCTCGATGGAAACTATCTTATCTCTAATCCAACGACTGACCATTTCATACTTGTGTTCGTTAGTCTCGTTATTTGACATAACTCGCTCAATTTTCTAATATTGAATAGCATTTTGTTTGAGGAAGATTTCAGAAATTAACCGAGAGTGATGCTTATTAGGAACATTGCGCATTATCTACATGGTGGTCAGGACGCTCGTTGGGCATACTTTTCTGTAACATGCCCTCATAACTCCCCCCCTTACCATTTGCCCATCTTGCCCTGATCACCACTAAATCTCTATTTGAAAAGTAATCGAAGCATATCTGCAGCCTTAGTATACTTTTCCATGGCAGATTTGATACTTGAATCATCTTGTGAATCAAACTCAGTAATGATGAGACTAAAAATTTCTCTATGTTCAGAAATTGATGGCTTTAATCCATGAATGTAGAGTAAAGATTCGCACGCATGGTTACGTACAAGATAATCTACATCGCTGACTGCTTCAAAGAGAGCTAGAATGACCTCAAGAGTTGGGAACTGCCGAAGTTTTTGAGCTGCATTCAATCGCACATAAGGGCTAGGATATTGCTGCAATACTTCAATGATGTGAGAATTATACTCTGTTGTCTTTTCGATAGTATTGAGAGCAATTGCAATCTCAATCTTAAGATCAGCACTGACATGTGCAAGCAGACGTTTCATTACTGGAATAGCCTTTTCAGAACGAAGCTCTCGAAGCCCCATTGCAGCATAGTGACTCCCTGTTTCCAGAGACTCGATGAGCATAGCTTCAGCCTGGTCCCGCTCTGCACCCTCAAGAAGACAGACAGATTTGGGGTCAATACCATCATGCCACATCATATACGGATCGCCAAAGAAATTATCCATGAAGTATTCCCATTGTCGGCTAGGCATAGAAATATGATAGGAAATACATTTGATAATACTTACTCTGCTACATGGAATTTGACATTAAGAGAGGGAAGAGGTGCTGCTATCAACAGCACCATTAGTTTCTTATTTTCGAGATTTGCTCTTAAGCTGACGTACCGCCTCTCGTACATCGTCTTCGTTAATTTCTTGCTCTACAAGTTCGAGATCTTCAGCCTTTGATGCGGGAGCGCTTGCAGGACTGAGGTCCAGTGCGCGTTTCTTTAATCCTCGTTCTTTGGCTCTAGTGACAATCTCAGAGATTTTCTCCTCTGTGAACTCTTCATTAGCAGGAAACTCTTCCACAGAAACTCCTAGGTCTTCTAGGATGGACTGTTGGATTGCGATCTTATCGATTTCTTCCACTGCGATACCTGTTATCAGATTCACCAAGACCTCAGCTTTTTCAAGTGGGAAGAATCTTCCTTGAGAGAGCTCTGCAATCTTTTCGTAGGTCTCTACGCCTTTTGCGTAATTGACAATTTCAGGAAAGCAACCGACAGTATGGATAACAATTCCTTTCTCAAAAGACCTCTTTGCCTCAACATCCCATTTGGCTCCATCAGGGGTTCCTTGAGGCCAACGATCTCCCGATTCAACTCCATGAGGTGGGGCATCACCAATGAGGACTGCAACTTTTGCGGCATCAAATAAGAATTCCATTTTGTTCATAACCTGAAGTGCAGTAGATACTGCTTCTGGACCATCACCACCACCCAGTGCTAACATTTGAAGGACATTTTTCTCGATCTTACTCGTATCAGTAGTGAGTTCATATTTTTGTGTCACATACGTGGTTTCCTCTGGAGGGTGGTCGCGATATGAAACTAAGCCAACTCTGAGTCGGTGACACAACTCCTCCTTTTTTATTGTACGGATGATTTCTAGGATTTTTGTTTTGACATTCTGAATATAGGGACCCATAGAACCAGTATTATCAACAACAAATACTAGATCTAATTGTCCAAGTTTTTCTGACATATTTTACTCTCCCTTATTTTGTATGAGGATAAGACAATAAATAGTAGTGGCTCCTCCTATACGTTTCGTCTAAACCTATCATAAGGCAAGATAAGGTTTAGCATGATTTTCCCAGAATTTATAGGTGGGCAATATGATGACAGAACCATGCAAATCATCAAGGAAGAACCAATTAGAGACTTCATTCTAATCCACATCATTTTCGGTCTGGTTGCAGCCATCGTCCTCCTTATTCCATTTGGAGGTGTTATCAGCGGAAAAGTATTGATTCTTGTATTAACCTATAATGGATTGGTAATCGTATACTTTCATACTAAGGGGTATAAGGACTGGCAGACAATTTGGATCTTCTCGTTCATTCTTAGTCTTCTAATGATAGTTCCAGATTGGTACCTTGCCAGAACACTCGGGGCATTATATTTTCCAGATGATGGATTTCCAATGATTGGAGGTTCAATCCCAATTTACATGGCGGGGCTTTGGGCAATTCCTTTCTTCATTATCCTATTCATAGGAAATGAGGTTCAAAAGAGGAGATCACTACAGAGTGCATATGGAGCAGTGATAATTCTCTCAACAGTGATATTCACTTTAGCAGAATTGACCTTAGTCTACCTTCCTTCATGGACAGCAACGGTGTCCGGTATGACTGGCAATCTTGCTTGGTATATCATCATTCCTGAGTTATTACTTGGGCTCTCATTATTCATCTGCTATAATTACATCAAAGAGAGACAATACTGGATGAAGATTGTAGGTGCTGTTACAGTGATGATATTCTATATTGGGAATGCATCATTCTTCTATTTCTTGATAGAAACCCTCTTGCTTGGTTCATAGGAGCGTACTTTGCCATAACTATCGAAAATGGACAAATATTACCTCTCAAGCAATATACAAAAGGAGAACCTGATTGACCAGTCTGAGGTAATCCAATGAAACTACCAGAGGGACTCAGATTTGATAACTATGGACCAGTCAAAGAAATCTTAGTGGAGTTCATCAAAGATTATGTCAAGAAAACTGGAGTTTACGGTGTTGTATTAGGATTAAGCGGAGGTGTTGACTCAAGTCTTGTTGCTGCTCTTGCATGCGAGGCGATTGGTGCGAACAGGGTTCTCGGAATCTTGTTACCAGTTGATGCAGAGAAGGATGCAAAAAATGTAGAAGATGCACAAATGCTGGCACGAGATCTTGGAATGCAACATGAATTGTTTGAACTAAAGCATGCCATAAAAGCATTTGACGCACTAGAGCTAGAAAAAGTAGCTCTAGGCAATTTGACAGCACGACTTCGAATGGTGACATGGTATGCTAAAGCGAATCAGGAGAATAGATTGGTTCTAGGTACAGGGAACAAGACAGAACTCATGATAGGCTATTTTACAAAATATGGAGATGGTGGAACAGACATCCTCCCTATTGGGGATCTCTACAAGAGTAATGTTTGGGATTTGTCTAGACACCTTGGACTCCCCGAGAAAATTGTGAAGAAAATCCCCACAGCTGGACTCTGGGAGGGGCAGACAGATGAGGGTGAGATTGGTATAACATATCCTGAATTAGATACAATACTGTTCTTGAATCTCGAAATGAGAATGAACGAACAGCAGATTATTGACTGGGGAATTTCAGAGTCAAAAGTTCGAAAAGTTTTGAGAATGATGGAACATTCAAAACACAAGAGAGAACCTCTACCAAAACCTATTCTACGTTGATACTTGTCTATCTACACTCATAGAAAAAGATGACTGCAGAAACAAGATTGAACACTGCAATAACGAAACTAGGTCGTTGCTTTAGGAAGCCATATACGAAACTTTACACCTTTATTAGGTTCTCCTTCAACCCGATCAAGAATCTCAAATGCACCACCATATTTGCTTGTGATCTGTTGACATTGTAGAATGCCCACTCCACCAGAGCGACGCTCAGGGTTGAGAAGATTCTTTTTCATATCATCCTTTATACCGGGTCCATTATCAGCGATCGTAATTTCGTAACCATCGCCACTCTCAGTCAACCGGGTCCATATTTTCTTTTCATTTTTGTTGTTGTGTTTCACCGCATTAGAGAAGAGATTCATCAACAAATGGCAGAGAAATCGATCAGCATTTACTAAAGCATCTGACACCTCCAGGTCGCTGTCAAAATTAACCTCTCTATGTTCTTCATTGAATATGGTCATGCAGCTCTTTACTGTAAAGTCTAGTGATGTTCGCTCAAGTGGAGTAGATAAGAGAGCTGCTGTTGCTTGAACACTATTAATCAATTCGCTTGTTTCCTGCACTGCCTCTGAAACATGATGTATTAACGATGACCTTGTCAAGTCTTTTTCATCCTCAGCAAGAAGGTCTGCGGCAATCAAAATTGCTTGGAGAAGATTGCGAATATCGTGTCCAGTAATGTCTTGGTAGAGCATAGCAACAGAATGAGCCTGCCGAGCCTCTTCTTCTGCCTGTTTTAAATCAGACACATCTCGGATTACCAACACTGCTCTGATTCTATCTTCATGTGGGCTTAATTTCCCAGAATACCAACGACCACCCATAGGATATTCAAATGTAGTTGTCATTTTTTCCTTCATTGTCACACGAACAAGTTCAGCGATTTTGTTGGCTATATTCATCGAGAATAAATCACGAACATGTAATCCCACATGTTCACTCAATTCAACATCATCTGAAACAGGCGACTGTGAATAGAACTCGGAAACAATGCCTTCAGAAGTCAATACTATTACAGTGTCAGAGAGCGATTGTACTAATAGACGATGTTTCCGCTCACTCTCTCGTAGGCTTTCTTCAGCAACTCGTCTTCTATGTCTTTGTTCTGCCTCACCAATCTCTCGTTTTAAAGCAGGGACTAGTCGACTGAGATTATTTTTTGTGAGATAATCATGAGCTCCAGCTTTCATCATATCAACAGCGGTTTCATCAGAAATTGTTCCTGAGACAATGATGAAGGGTATGTCCAAATTTCTCTTTCTAATGATGTCCAGAGCTTCATTTGCACTAAGTTCAGGCATCATATAATCGCAAAGAACAGCATCCCAATGGTGATTATCAAGAGATTCAATCATCTCAGAAGCTGTGCACACTTGTTCAATTTCAAAGTCGATTCCGTCTCTTTTGATGACCCGTTGTAAAAGTAGTGCATCATCATCTGAATCCTCAATGAGAAGAATCCTGAGTTTTGTGCTCAATCTATACCCCCTCCTGGTGGACTAACATTGATGACTAACCAATAGAGACCGAGTGTACGAATTGCTTGAACAAATTGATCAAAATCCACAGGTTTCTGAATGTAGGAATTCGCACCATGATTATAGCTCTCACAGATATCTTGATCTTCTTTTGAGGATGTCAATACAACAACAGGGAGGAGTTTCAGATGTTTTATTGAACGGATTCTTTCTAATAACTCTAGGCCTCCCATTCTTGGCATTTTCAAATCAAGTAATACCACTACAGGTAAATCAGACACATCGCGTCCTGCATACTGTCCCTGAGCGGTTAGATACTCAAGGGCTTCTTGTCCGTTACGAGTAACAATCACTTCATTGAGGATATTTGATCTTTGAAGGGCTCTCAATGTGAGAAGAACATCATCGGTGTTATCTTCGACCAATAGTATCTTTTTGCTACTCATTCTCGTCACTCACCTTTATCTGGTATTGTAAAGTAAAATGTTGACCCTTTCCCAACTTCACCATCTGCCCAAATTAATCCTCCGTGCCGATTCATTATTCTCTGAACAGTCGCAAGACCAATGCCAGATCCTTCAAACTCATCTTCTAGATGCAATCTCTGAAAAGGTACGAATAGTTTGTCTTTGTGTTTTATATCAAATCCAGCTCCATTATCGCGTAGATAGAATACTGATTTTTCATTGACAAGCTGGGTACCGAATTCAATCATAGGATGATCAACATTCTTAGTGAATTTCCATGCATTTTCAAGAAGATTAGATAGTGCTATTTTCATCAATCTTCTGTCACAACGAGCTTCTGTTGTTCCAGAGATCTTGACTTCTACTTCTCGTTCCGGGTACTGGTCTTGAATCTCTTCTACAATTTCATGAACAAGAACGGACAGATTGACAGAACTTCGTTCCATTTCGGATCTTGTCACTCGCGATAGTGCTAGGATGTCTTCAATTAGAGAACCCATTTTTGTAGCAGCAGCCCTGAGCCGTTTAAGATAATCCAGTCCAGTTTCATCGATTTTTTCAGAATAGTCTTCCATCAATGCCTGACTGAACCCATCGAGAGTTCTTAATGGGGCTCTGAGATCATGTGATACAGAATAGGCAAATGCTTCGAGTTCTTTATTTACTGCCGCTAGTTCTGCTGTACGTTCATCCACACGCTGCGAGAGTTCCTCGTTCAATTTCCGTATCTCTATCTCTGCAATAACACGTTCAGAAATATCAAGGAATGATGTGACTAGTGTTCGAGGTGAGGTCCGGAAGATTTCAATCTGTAAAGCTCCAACAACAACTCCATCCTGCTCCATGATGGATTCAGAACTCCAAGGTTTGCCTGTACGTATTATGTCATAATATCTGGCAATCAATTCTTCGCTTGCATATTTTTCGGGCATTATCATGGTAATTGGTTTACCGATTAGATGGTCGTGTTTTGAACGGAGAACAATATCTGCAGCGGGATTTGCATCAATTAAGATGAGTTCTCCTGCATCAGAAAGCTCGTGTAGATGCATTCCTACGGGGGTCGATTCAAATACGCTTCTGAATCGAAGTTCTGAGTCCCTCAACGCCTCTTCTGCTTTTACCTGTTCAGTAATATCCGTCACAATCGCAACGGTGCCATCAATCAGACCATTATCATCTTTTGAAGGAACTCCTGATACTCGAACCGTTCTCATATCACCATCTTTTCTGATAAATCGATGAATATAGCTCGATGGTGTACCTTCGGACCTGAGTTT
The DNA here is from genome assembly GCA_004524595.1 of Candidatus Thorarchaeota archaeon. The sequence goes on from SDOA01000021.1 coordinate 32,403, forward strand.
TGTATGCATTCTAATCGTCGGAATGTCTTCAGGAGGAACTAGATCTAACAAATTCATTCCGAGTAACTCCTCTCCTGAATACCCAAGTATTTCGGCAAGTGACTCATTAACAAACAATAAGCGTTCTTCAGAATCTGCAATACCAATTCCTTCTGAGATGTCTGTGATGAGTTCTTTGTATTTTCGCTCACTCATTTTAAGTGCGATCTCAACTGTTTTTTGTTCAAAAGCAGTTCCAAGCATATTAGCGATAATATCAAACAATTCTTTCTCATCATTTGAAAACACACGTGTGTTGTAGTTCGCAAAACTAGCTATACCAAGTATTTCATGACGTTCATTAAGAATTGGGAAAGCTAATACCGACTTTCCTCCAAGCTCATAGATACGATGCAGAAACGGTTTTGTAGTTAGTTCTTTTTCCACATCTTCAATGAAGAGCGTTTCCTTTTGTTCGAACACATGTCCAACAAGGAATGTCTTGATTTCATCATGATTGATTTGAACGTCTAATGAAACTTGATCGCTATGAATACCAACAGTAAAAGTGCGCCTGAGCACTCCTTCTTTTGGAAAATGATGTGTATATACACCCAGGTCAAAATTAAAGTTCTCAGCTATACTATTGAGGAATCGTTGACTTAGCTCTTCGATATCCTTAGCACTAATGAAGGTCTCAGCAAGTTCACGAAAGAAACGGCGTTCTCGTCTTAGTATCTCTTCTACCTCATATCGCTCAGAAACATCACGAACTGCGACAACAACACTTCGCATGTCCTCATGCCGACTCATATTGGCAGAAAACCAGCGTAATTTACTACCTATCTGCAGAGGATAATCGATCTGTCCATTAATACCAGTCTGCCGTACTTGCTGTACACATTCAAGGTATCGCGATGAGATTGACTCTGGCAATACTTCATTGATATGACGGCCAATATAATTTGTCGGTGCAGTATAAAGTATATCCTGGTTTCCGGTGAATGCTTCAGCATAACAATCATTCTCATCATGAACAATGATTAAATCATTGAGTGACTGAAGAAGTGTCCGTTCACGGGCTTCACTCTCTTTCAGTCCTTCCTCAATTTCTCGTCTTTTTGTTATATCGACTAATGAGGCATGTATCGCATATTCTCCATTGTAATAGGTGCGTCCTGCAGCGAGTTCAACCCATTTTTGACGCCCATCTCTATGATTCAAACGAATCTGAATAGTCCCAATACCATCTTCTTGCTGAAGGCATGATGCAAAATATTGTGCAATTGCATCTCGATCGTCAATATGAATAAGGTCTGCAATCGTAGCAGCATCCATGGAAACGAGTTCAAATGGCGTATATCCAAGAATAGTTCCAAGCTGAGTGTTTGCAAATACGATTCTATAAGGATTAGGAGGAAGAATAGCTATTCCTATGAGTGATTGTTCAATGATCGTCTTGTATTTGGATTCGCTCTCCCTTAGTGCCTGTTCGGCTAGAACACGTTCTGTAATATTAACTCCAATTGCAACAACAGATTCAACAATATTATTGACTTTAATTGGATTAATTTGAAGAGATATCCAACATTCTTGAGAGTTTTTTCCAACTTCAGATATTTCATATGAACCTGGAATACCTTCCTCAAAGACCATCTCCAGTGCATCACGAAGACCATTGACATACTCAGGTTGTACTCCATCAAGTGCAGACATTCCAATTATCTCATCAGCACTAAATTCAGTCAAGGGAAAATTGATGTATTGGAATTTAAGGTCCCTGTCAATAATTGCTACTCGAGGGGTAGCGTGTGAAAGAGCGTGGAAGAAGACATTGCTCTTAATCTGTTCGTTTAATTCAAGTCTTGAAATTAGTAGAAACCTTGTTGATGTAGCAGCATTATGTAGGACTCTGATTCTAGTTCGAATGACTCGTCTATCTTTAGTTCGGAAAGTGATGATTTGAGGTTCATCTTGAAATGGTCTCTCCTGCGCTGAATCAAGCAGAGAAGTAAAAGAGCGACCCTTAATCTCTTGAGGAGTAAATCCAAGCATCTGAGCAAATTGATTATTTGAATGCTGTATCAGCTGTTGTTGGTCTAAGATACAGAATCCTTGGTCAATTTGATTGACGAATTCTTCGAAATCAAGGTGCTCGATCCACGAAAGTTGGTCCATGTTTCATCACTCACTAGAGTCAGCTGAATAATCACCACTAGAGTGATATATAGATTAATTTGGACTCTAGGTGAAAGAAAAACTAAGATATCCTTTATTATATTTCTAGTAAAAATAGTTAAAATAATTATGATTTATTGTACCTTGTTGCAATGGGATAAAACTGAATCCCAAAGACGACATGATAGATACGAACGTCTGACCCATTAGAATGGATTTTCCTAGATTCAATTATATCGCCCTCCAAATAGTCACGGGCGCAGATCTCACGAGGGAGCCATCTTCGTTCAAGACCAAGTTTACTATCAACACCTAAAATTTGAGCATTATAGGAATCTTCATCATCATTTATAGCAATCTTTTCGAGAGAATTAGAATGCTTCATCAGCTTCCCTCTCTTTATTAGAACATAATATAAGACATCTTTCTCTAGAGGGAATGGACTTCGATTGTAAGTATCAGCATAGAAATCTTCTATCAATTGGTGTATTGGATCAGTATCAAGTTCACGCATCAGCATCCTCTTTTTAACACGGTCTGGAATGACACTTGGGCCATCCTCTATCTCGACGGGAAATGGCCAACCTAGGTCGTCTGCAATACTTTTCTCGTACTTGACTCCAATCCCATTGATTTCGAATTTTTTACGACACAAAACACATTCTAATTTTGTGATGGTAAAACCTTCTGGATTGAGTCCCACCTCAGGACGTCCGACATAGGCAGGTTCTTCCTCTAAAGCGTATAATGAACCGCCGCAAATTGGACAGAATAGTTCGTAAAGAATTGGCCTTTTGTCTGGGATTCTATTTATATCATTCACGATGGGTCTCTCACGATATAGAGTGACAGCATTACGCTTCTGAATCTTTCTGCATGCATTAAAGGTATATTTGTGACAATATGTACAGATGCCATATAGTCACTTCAAAACAAGATAAAAAAGAAGAAGGAGCCAGAGTATTTGGTTATGCCAGCTCCTCAATGATTAAATCTTAGGATAACTCAAATGAATGCATTGTCCAATAGTCCAGAACAATTGGAGTACACTCTGTCGACTCTTCGACATTATCCCCATATGAGGCAATCCATGCATCTTGAGCTCCTTCTTCAAAATGAATGGGAATGAAGAAAGTAGGTTCAACACGGATTATAGCACTAACTACCTCATAATTAGTCATTGTCTGACAACCCGGACCAAGGGGGAAGAACGCAAGATCAATCTGTCCTCGGATCTGGTAGTACTCGATAATGTTCCTTGAATCACCAGCATGAAAAACGGTGAATCCATCGATTTCGATTATAAAACTTGTCCAGTTTGCTTCAATGGGATGACTGGCTGGATAACCATACTCTGAGAAAGTGTACATATAGAACGCAGTGATGTTGATGTCACCAAGAAGGACACTCACACCAGGAACGACGGCAATAGCATCATAAAGGCTAACTGCATCACTCATATTTGCCGGGAAAATGAAGACAGTGTCTTCGGTCTTAACAATATCAATGGAGGAGGTATCATAATGATCTGCATGAGGGTGTGTTACGCATACGATGTCTGCAGGATAGTCTGTGAAACTTTCATTCAACTGGATTGGATCTATATAGATTCTGGTTTCATTGGTCTCAATCATAACACCAGCATTTGTAAGGAGTGTGATATTGAGGGTTGAGGGGATTGGATCGTCAGAATTATTGTCAGGAACAATTTGTGGAGTGGTATTCATTATTTGAATAGCCATGACTGCTGTCACAGCAACACCTATCAAAAGTATGACCATACCTGCGAATATTTGATAATTTCTCTGGATTGGCATAGTTCCAAAATACGAAGGTTGACCTAAATTAAAGGATATGTTCAACGCAGGAATTCTGCTAAAACAGCAAGGCACTGCATCAATTTCCTTTCAAGAACAGGCAATATCAATCGTGGAATGAATTCAAGCTTTCAAAAATCTGATTTCCGATCTGCTCCTGATTTTGTTCAGACCTTTATGTTATACATTAGGGGGACCCACCTGAATCCTCTCGCGAAGTTCATCAATCTCAGCTCGCAGACCATGGATGTCTTCAAGCCACCAGGTAATTCCTCCATTAATCCATGGTGTTAGCTTCTCTGCATCTGCATTTGAGTTGGTGCCAGTTGTTTCACCACAGATAATGACATCATAATCTTCAAGATTTCCCCGTTCGGTTTTTACAATCTCAAGCACGTTCTCAAGATCCTTAATGGTTACAGGCTCAGGCCATCTTGAATGGACAGGAGCAACACCATCATAATGGGCAGCACGTCTGAAGGGTGCTTTGTTAGGAACACCGCCACCAACCCATATAGGAATCCTAGGATTTTGTCTTGGTTTTGGGAGAAAGGTCATCTCCTCAAGTTGATAATGAACACCATGATATGAGAATGGTTGACCAGTCCATAGACCAGTTATGATATCTAGACTCTCATCTAGTTTTTGAGCACGCGTCTTTGTATCACTCTCTTCACCAAAGTAATCAAACTCGACATCAGGAGGTGCGCCAAGACCTACTCCAAGTATCAATCGCCCTCTCGAGAGATGGTCCAATGAAAGGGCTTCACGTGCAACTTTCCATGGTCGCCTCCGAGGTAGAGGTGTGATTAGTGGTCCAAGTCGAATCTTGGAGGTGTTGCATGCTATCGCGGTCAGTGCAATCCATGGATCAACAAAGGGAAGTACCATATCTTCTTTCTTGAAAACAAGTAAATGGTCCCAGAGGAAAAAGCCATCCCATCCACTTTCCTCAGCATCCATTGCCAGTTCCACTAATGTGTCAATATCACCAAACCAACCAAAGTTAGGGATATTTATTCCATACTTCATACAGATACCTCAGAAGCAGCACTCTCAAGATCTTGGATAAAGATACTTTTCTCGGAGATTGTGAGAGAACATCTGTCAAGCCATTTGAAAGAAATCCGCAAAAAAATGTGTTACCTCTAGCAAATTCCATTATCTCTTCTAAATCCTCAAACTTATGAATGAGTCATGTATGTCAAGTCATAGGTTGGAATGATGGATGCAGATGAGTGGTATGAGAGAGGAAAGAACGCAATGAGGGAAGGAAGGATTGAACAGGCAATTGAAGCCTTTGACCAAGCAACCAGTATTGATCCTTCTTCTTTTGATTCGTGGTGGTCTCTTGCGAGTGCATGCAATCTATTAGGTTCACAGATTGAGGGAGAGGGAGATTTTTCAAGGGCAAACTTATACAAAATAAAAGCGGCATTCTCTTTTGATAGAGCTACTCGAGCTGATCCATTGGACCCAAGAGTGGCAAAAGCGAGAGCTTATGCGGACACTATACGTGAAGCACAGAAGAGAAAGAAAGAACAGAAATTCATAGAGTAGATATGAATCACACCATATCCAAAATAAGTCTCAGTAGACGAAGTGTCAAATCTCTAGAAGAACGGTCTTCCTGCCCCATCAGCATCGAATTGAACATCATCAACTGTGAGGCCTTTTGATTCAATACAGGCTCTGCAGATAAAGGTGTAGTCATTTGTCATATTATGACAGTATGTACAAATTGGTGCTCCACATTCTTCACATTCAAAACACTCGTTATCATCTGCTTGATAACCGCAACCTTTGCATGTACCCCCAGTATTTTCTTGAAGTTCACTCAATCGTTTGATGATCTTGTCAGCAGTATTCTCTCTTTCATCATCCATTTTTCTTCTCCAACTCCTGCATTGATAGTATCAATTACATAAATATGTACATTAAACTAGTAAAGATTCTTTCGAATATCAGCGATTTTTATTTCAAATCAAGTAATTCGACTTCAAAGATTAATATCGAGTTTGGAGGTATTAGTCCATCACCTATATCTCGCGAACCATAGGCTAACTCAGGAGGAATAGTCAGTCTCCGTTTTCCTCCAATCCTCATACCCATCACACCTTGGTCCCAACCCTGAATCACCTGACCAATGCCAATTTGAAATTCAAAAGGCTCACCACGATCAACTGAACTATCGAATTTATCTCCATTAGTTAACCACCCAGTGTAATGGACAACAACGGTCTGTCCTGTACTAGGGGACTTCCCCGTTCCAATGTGGATGTCTTCTATCTGCAAGTCTGTCATAAATTGGGTGAAGTAGTCGTTCTATTAATCTCTTCGCTAATAGAAGACTTGAAGTACTAATCGGAGATTCACTCGTTGTCAAAACCATAAGTTTAGATTCAGAACATATACAAGAAAGTGAGGTTTGTCCACTATGATGAACAAGTTCCAAGATTTAATGGAGAATGAGATACCTATTGAGGTCATCATCGATACAGGTGATGAGGACGGACATTACAACTCTGTAAGAGGAATCATCAAGAATGTTGGTCGTGATTATATCGAGATCAGCAGAGGACCATATCAAGATGAAAAATCGCGGTATAATGTAGATGAGGTACGGACAATTGTCCCAATAAGTAGAATTGCAGAGATTAACTACTATACAAAGAAATAGAGACATCAATGAAGAAATGCTCTTAGATTAGACCAGACCAAGGCAATTCCAGATTCATCAGCTGCAATGATTGACTCACTGTCTCTTATTGAACCACCAGGTGCAATTATTGCAGTTATCCCTCTCTCAACAGCTGCATCAATCGAGTCCCTATATGGAAAGAAAGCATCGGAGGCCATAACTGCCCCATTTGAACGTTCACCAGCCTTTCTTAATGCCAGTTCAACAGCACCAATTCGTGAGGCTTGCCCCATACCAACTCCTAGCGTCTGAGTGTTTTTGCTGACCACTGCAGCATTAGATTTCACATACTTAACAATCTTCCATGCAAATAGAAGGTCTTTAAATTCTTGAGAGGATGGCTTTCTTTTTGAGACCGTAGTAGTGTCAAGTTCATTAATGACCCGAGAATCAGTAGTCTGAACTAGGAGACCATTTGGTATGCTGCGAAATGAAAGGCGTGGGATGTCAAATTGGTCAATTGTACAGAGTATTAATTTCGACTTCTTTTTCAGAATCTCAAGAGCTTTGGAATCGTAGTCTGGAGCTATGATTGCATCTACAAACATTGCACTGAGTTTGAGTGCAAGTGCTTTCGTGATGCGACGATTAAAACCCATGACAGAACCATATGCCGAGAGTGTATCAGTTTCAAATGCATGTTCAAAAGCAGTCTCAATGTCATTGGCTGAGGCAAATCCACAAGGACTGGTATGTTTGATTATAGCACAAGAGGGTGATTCATGTTCAGATAGTGTTCCAAGAGCTGCATAGAAATCAACGAGATTATTATACGATATGTCCTTTCCATGTACTTGTTTGTAGAAAGGGGTCTTGCCTAACTCAAGATAATACCTGGCTTGTTGATGCCAGTTCTCGCCATAACGCAGATCTTGGGGATTATCAAATGCAAGCACAAAATTTGTGGGCATCTTTTCACTCTTTGAAAAGTATTGGCTTATTGCCGCATCATATTTAGTGGTGTACAAAAATGCCTTCTTTGCAAGTTCTTTTCGTAGCTCTAGTGTGACTTCATCATTCTGTATGGCAGTACTTATTTCACCATAATCTTGCGGAGATGGCACAACAATGACTTCTGGGTAATTCTTGGCTGCAGCTCGAAGAAGAGTGACTCCACCGATGTCTATATTCTCTAGAGCGTCTCTCTCTGAGTGAGTCTTTGAAATGACCTCTTCAAATGGGTAGAGATTTACTACGACAAGCCCAATAGGTAGTATATCCAAGCTCCCCATCTCCTTGTGTTGATCTTTCATGCCAAGGATACCACCTAGCAGTACAGGATGGAGCGTCTTTACTCTTCCATCAAGAATTTCAGGGAATTTCGTAAAATCAGAAACAGGTCTAACTGGTACTTCTGATGACAGCAAGAGGTCTGCAGTTTTACCAGTGCTAATAAAATCAAAGTGAGAAGAGATGCTCTTACAGAATTCTACTATCCCAGTCTTATCATAGACACTTATCAGTCCGAGTCTTCTCATCAATTTGCACACCATCGTCATGGAAAAGTCATAAATAATCTACCTTTCACTTAGCCGTTCTTCCGCTCGTTCTGCTCTACATAAAAATTGATTGATAAAAGCCCCGAATTTAATTAACTCATTTAACTTATATTGCCATTTATTCATAGTCCAACATTCCATTCGATTTACTATGGGGTTTAGAACTATGTCTAAAAGTAAAAAAACAAAGACAAGTCCAAAGAAGTCAATCGCGCTCATAGCAATGATTGTGATTCTGATTGGTACGAATCTTGCAACAATCTACTACTTTACTCTCTATCAACCATCAATTCCGGCTGAAGATGTGCCACAAAATATTGGCGATGTCATGGATAATCCAGTGGCATACATTGGAAAGACCTTTACAATTACGGGGTATTACGTAATTTCAGCAGGATATCCACTGCTTGTTGAGAGCCTTATATCGTTCATGAACAACTCTCTCAAGCCAAGCAACTATATCATTGTAACAGGACAACCCCCCCCATCTATGGAAGAATTCCTAGGTTTACAATGTGATGTCAAGGGCGTGGGAGAATGGGCGGATCAGAGTGATGGTGTCCTTGGTGTAAGATTTAGTAGCTACATTGGAAGAGTGGGCGAATCTACCTTCCCAGGAATCTATGAGGACAAAGTCCTAGACATGGCTTGGTTCAAAGATAACTTGGAGGTTATTGATCCTACTGCTGAGAAATATGCGGTTCTTTACAGTGGAGGCATCAAGCCTGAGAAAGCATACTATAGATATTGGAATGACATCATCTACATGCATTTTATCTTGCAGATGCATGGATACTCTGAGGATAACATCTATGTCGTCTATAAAGATGGAGTCGGTGAGGATACATACACACCAGTAGAATATCCCGCAACACACACATCTATGGATACGGTCTTCAATATATTAAGCCAAGAGATGGGAGCTCGGGATACACTCTTCTTCTATACGACTAATCACGGAGGAAGTGGTGGTATTAGTGTCTGGGGACCTATGGATAACACTGGAGCACTGACTCACAATCAGGTTGCTGATTGGTTAGACTCCATCACTTGTGACCA
>SDOA01000121.1 GCA_004524595.1 Candidatus Thorarchaeota archaeon
ATTCTAAAAAGAAGAAAAGAGGTCTCAATCAATGAGACCACCGATGTACTAATGACATCTAACGACGTTTTAGAACAATAATTCCCGCGAAGATCAGAAGTACTGCAACAGATCCTCCCGCAAGAGCTAACTGCATTACAATGTCTGGATTATTTTGTGTGTTGTTAGTAGTTGCTGAATTAGCAGTTGTTTCAGTTGTGGTGAAAGGCAATTCTGGAACTATACCTGCTTCTACTAATGGAAATAGGTCCTGATTCTCAGCAAGGCCATCAATATCATATGGCTCATCTACATAACCATCTGCATCATCATCCGGTGATGTCCAATCACTGTAATAATTTTGACTCACAATGTTTGAGATTCCTTCATCATGCAGCTGACAATCTATTAGATCTGAAACAAATGCATTGTATCGTACATCAAAGAATTCTGTATTGATATCAAATTCAAGGGCATATCCTAAACAGTCCTGAATGATATTCCACATGATAGTCGAGTTTTGTCCAGATTCTACTTCAATTCCGTTTTCTTCACAATTATTGATCTGATTGTTAGCAATCTCACTTGAAACAGAATTCTTGAGTATCATTCCAATTCCATTAATATCCTCAATATAATTTTCGTCAACTACACATTGATTCAACCCACTTATGGTGAGACCATCATCAGATGAATTGTAAATTTTATTTAATGCAATTTGAGAGTTTGCTGCCATTGCCACAAAAATTCCAAACCCATTAATCTCTTCTACAATATTTCCCATTAAACTAGAATCGTGAACTCCTCCTGTTACAAGTAATCCAAATGCATTGCATTGGCTAATGGTATTATCGATTATACTACAATTAGTTATCCTGTTAATGATTCTTATACCTCCTTCAAGACACTCAGTAATTGTATTATCAGAAATATTACAGTTAGTGATTTCTCCAGGGATCTCTAATCCATAACCATAATTATCATGAATTGAATTACCTGAAATGATGAAATTTTCAAGATTTTTCAAGTACAATCCAGAATGTCGATTGAGAAATTCATTATCAACAATAGCACCATTACTGACATCTTGAATCCAAGTTCCACACTGTGCACCACTGATACCATCCACTATATTATCACTGAAGATCCAGTGTAAATTAGTATTCCAAATTCGTAGAGGTTGGGTCACTTGATTAAATGAATAACCTGTTATTACAAATGGATTGGCTTCAGATCCATTACCAGCCCATCCTTCCAAATCTGCTTGTGAAATGAACTCTTCATTGCTCTGAATCCAAATAGCATCATGAGGTACATAACTAGAAGAATAAGATTTGTTCATTCTACTATCTTCAGAACTATTGTTCATTATTGCATCCTTCTGCAAGAGGGTGTAATTTGAAATAAGTGAGATTCCCAAACAGAAGAGTAGGACACAAACAAGAATTTTACATTTTTTCATTGGCATTTCTCCAATTGGTCTTTATTGAAGAATGTGCACGACTTACTTATTATAAAGAATCGAGGTTGGCGCAATATCACTAAGATTTATCATTGTTGGATGACATGAAAGTTATTTTTCACATATTGTTATTGTTGTATTATCGGTACTTCCCTGAATCAGTGCTACTGGCATTGCTTTAGCATTTGTTGCGTAGCCAGTGTTGCCATCTTTGTCCACAACGATAATTCCCGCTTCGCTACCTGTCTTCTCTGAAAACATTTTCATTCCTTTTTTAGCTGCTTCCATTGGATTAGCTCCTTCTTCCACATAAAGCACAACCATTCTGCTTAATACAACGCGCATGATATGTTCACCCCAACCAGTTGCCGAGGCTCCTCCAATTTCGTTTGCAAAGGCTCCAGACCCCATCACAGGAGAGTCTCCAACTCGACCAGGGACTTTTTTTGGGATTCCTCCAGTGGATGAAGTAGCTACTATATTACCATCAACATCTACCACAATGCAGCCTACCGTATCTCCTTCTGGAGTATCGTAATGAGGTTTGACGACTCCTGTCTCATATTCCTTTCGATATCCGACCTTTATCATTTCATCATAGACTCTCTTTGCATTGGGTCCCACGAAGAACTTGTGTTTGGTCTTTTCCATGATATATCTGGCCAAAGATATTGGATTCACAATATCAGTCACACCAGCAACTGACCCAAAATCCAAGTTTTTACCATCAACGATCATTGCATCAAGTTCAATGACACCATCAGAATTCGGGCGAGCACCTCTCCCTGCATTAAGTTCACCACAGCTTTCCATGAATTGCGTACACGCCTCTGCTGCATCAAGTGCAGTACCACCCGCTAGAAGTGTTGAAAATCCTATTTCTGCTGCTCCTTTTACATATTCTAAACCAACAGGTATTCGCTCGTTTTTCCAGTCGCCAGCTCCACCATGCACAATTACAAGAGGTAGTCTTGTCATATCTTACACCGTATATTTCGAATGATTTTTGCATGGTGATAATCCTGTCGATTTGAAAGCGCATCTCTTTCGGTATTCTTATGAAGCCTTGATAATTGAAGAATATCAAATTCTTTCAAAGAAAAAATACCAAATGGAAGTAAAGAAAATGGAAATTGATTCAGGGCCTGGTCCTTACGATTCGGGACCAAGTAAATACAGTAAAGAATTGACTGTTACAGGTCTGGTATCTGAAACGGTTCGGTTATGGACAAGAAAATTACCTCAGTATGTAGTAATTGTAGGTATAACAGGACTTCTTTTTTCAATATTACAAATTGCTATCCTCCTATCACTCTATGGAGTTGGTGGACTCTATCTCATAGATTATATTGGCACAACGCCAATTGACACGATCTTCAATTTTTTGCTTCTTCCTTTTACTAACGAGATATTAATGACATTCTTAGTTTTGTCAATTCTGAGTCTTATCATCTACTCAATCATAGGAGGTGCAGCGATTGATTATGCATTCGATGATTATGAAAATCCTGGATCCGCGAACATTGGTGATTCCTTTTCTTATGCTTTAGGACGAGCAGTTCATCTTATTGGTGTACAATTTATTCAATCGATCATCATTATTCCTCTGGGTTTAGTTGCATTATTACTCTTATTCGCCAATCCATTCATTTCAATTGCTCTGATTTTCCTTCTTCTATATGTAGCCGTAAGATTGGGTGTAGCAGTAGCAATTGTAATTACCGAAGAAAAATCTGCTATACCTGCACTGAACAGGTCATGGCAAATCACTGGAGGTTTATTTGTTCACGTATTTGCCGGCCAACTTCTCATGGGCATTATAGCTATAATCATCAATCTTATACTTGCAGTAATTATTGGAATGGTAGTGGTGGTAATAGTATTCGATTTGGATATTGCAGTAGCAATTGGTACTATTATAGCATCGATATTTGTTGGTTCATTATCTTATATCTTTCAAGCAGTATTATATAAAGACCTGGAGTCTCGTGGTATTTCACATGATGTGGATATGTGGCAGTAAGACTCAAGAGTTCTGACAATGTTGTCAGAACTCGCTTTCCTTTTTTTGATTTGAAAATTTTTCTACATTGAAAAGATACTAAAGATGTAACTCCATCAAAATTTTGTATTTAGTAATTGAGTATATGAGTCTTAAAATATCATTACCAACTCTTGTTGATTTTTGTTTTAGAAATCGAGTATGGGCGTTCTAAAGACATTCTAGACCATTTTGAGGTATGCTAGAAAACAAGGGTTAACATGTTAACCATTCATTGTAAGTTGTAAAACCCTGAACACCAGAATGATATACGCCTAGGTAACAGCAATGGTGGACACTGTGAGGTTAGTATGTTTCAGAAATACCTAAACATCTGTTGTTGGGTTCTGGTGTTTAAAGAATTACGATAATGGGTCAAATGATCATCTAACGGATGTCAAACTTTGTTCAAATCTCTTGCAGCTGTTGATACTTCTTCTAAAAAGTAATTGATGATCAAACATCAAGTTCAAAATGGAACATTCACTTGGAATATTCGAAATGAAATGTTGAGCCCACAGGTAAGGAAAGCACGAATTGTTAGAGAAACAGGCGTGAGTCAAGAAGGTCGATGGACTATGTTTGGAAAAATAACTGCTCATTTACAGAGATAGATTCTTGAATTGGAGCAATCTTAAAATATCGCTTTCGTGACTGGTCTTTGGGAATATTGAAATGTCATCTAATAAAAGAGAGGAATCTACTCTTTTTGTTTATGGATTAAGTACTGGTGAAACTATAGAGATTGGCTATGAAGCAGGTGTTAGCATCAAGATATTTATGAAGAATGGCTGCTGTCCTATTCTCTTGCTAATTTTTGGTGCAGCCATTCTCAATAACCTTGCTCAGAGTTCAGCTACCGGATTACTAATGATTGTGGTCATATTTAACCTCGTGGCAATTGTTGCTTTTCCTATTTTTCTTCTTTACATGATTTTTATGTACATTCAGGTTAAGAGAACGAAATATTTCATCACAAATCAAAGATTGTTGGAAGTCAGAGGTAAAAAAATAGTGAAGGAAATCCCCAAAACAAATCTTCGGAAACTAGAGACTGGTCAATATCTAAAGTCTGCATTTGCACAAAAACATGCGGGACAATATTCTTACGACATTACTGTCACTGATCAAATTTCGGGCGTTGTCATATGTATGACTGCTTTAGATGGAGGGATTTCAGATAGTATTGAGAGATGGGTAAATGAAAGGAGATAGAGATTAAGAAGCACATCAGGTTGTTTATAGTTGAAAATAAGAAACACTCAAATTACCCACAGAACCTGAATCATCTATGACTTCCAAGACTCAATTTGAGGATTACCTGGCCATTGAGCTAGCAGGTGGTCCGAGTTGGCATCCCAATGGTAAAGCTCTTGCGTTCACTTCAAATGTATCCGGAACCTATCAAATCTATTCATGCGAAGTATTGAAAGGCAAAACGATGCCAAGAAAGCAGCTTACTAATGAAGAAGATCGATGCACAGACCCCAGATATCTTCCAGACGGAACTTTGCTCTTTACTCGAGACCGCGGTGGTGATGAGAATTTCCAGTTTGGTCTTATTGATGAGAACGAAAAACTCCATTGGATAACCTCTGACTTAGGAGCAAAACATCGGATAGGTTTGATCACAGAATCCTATCTTTACTTCAGTGCTAATCTTATAGATAAAGCACAGTTTGATGTCTATAGATGGAAACTTCCATTACTCGATAGCAAACCAGAATTACTCTTGAGACCTCCAAGAGGGTTAGTCCAAGTGACTGGTAGTTCTGAAGAAGAAAATCTGATACTTATGACTCAATTCATTAGTAATATGGAACAACATCTTCTTCTTCTGGATGTAATTAATGGAAAATTAAAGGATCTCACTGTTGAACTTTGTGATTCACCAACTCGATGGGATGTTATCAGATGGTTTGATAATGATACAATCCTCGTTGCTACAGATTTTGATTCTGATATGAAACGATTAGGCCTTCTCAAGACAACAAAGGAATTCAATTCTATAACTGAAATAGAAGACAAGGTGACATTTGAGGTTGAGGATCAGACTGCTTATTCAAAAGACTCGATTTGGACGTACTTTTTAGAAAACCAAGAGGGTTATTCAACTATTCATCGACTAAAATTCCAACAGGGGTCTATGAATGATTTTGAAACTCTTTCATTTCCATTACGAGGAGTTGTGCCATCTGGAGATGATAGGTCATGGAATAAGGCAATGAGTCTATCACCGGATGAACACATGTTAGCTTTAACGGTGAGTTCAGGAATTCTAACTACCTCTGTCTGGTTAATGAATATCCGAGATATGTCGAATTGGTTATCGACTGAAGTTTCTACTTCAGGAATTGATCGTTCTACCTTTATTGAACCAACACTTTATAGGTTCGCCAGTTTCGACTCTCTGAGTATCCCTTACTTCAGATATATCCCCGATGGAAACATGCCAGTTGGAGGTTGGCCAACAATTTTCGTGATTCATGGTGGACCTGAATCGCAAATTCGCCCTGATTTTAATCCTGTAATCCAATTTTTTCTCTCCTCTGGATTTGCAGTTGTGACACCAAATATCAGAGGGAGCGCTGGTTATGGTAGGAGATATCTAGATCTAGATAATGTTGAGAAAAGACTTGATTCCATCAAAGATATTCAATGTCTTGCTCTTCATATCAAGGAAAATGACTCTGAAATCAACGATGAGAAGTTAATCATCTATGGTGGATCTTATGGTGGATTTGCAGTATTATCAGCAATGGTAGAATTTCCAGAGCTCTGGAAAGCAGGCATTGACATCGTCGGGATTTCCAACTTCGTGACCTTCCTTCAAAATACAGCAGCTTGGAGAAGGTCTCTAAGAGAGGGTGAATATGGTAGTTTAAAAAATGATATGGATACATTAATCAGAATAAGCCCAATTCATAAGATTGACAAAATCGCCGCACCTCTGTTTATTATTCAAGGCGATAATGATGAGAGAGTCCCCCTCTCGGAATCTATTCAGATTTATGAAAAGCTCAAGGAAAAAGGACTGCCAGTGCGATTGATGCGATTTGCAGACGAAGGACACGGTTTAGCAAAATTGAGAAATAAAATTGATGCGTATAGCGAAGTACTAGATTGGTTGAGAGAGATTGTCTAAGGGAAAAATCACGTTAACTCTCCTACTTGCTGTCATGTGTTCACCAATCAGATTTTGCATACCTCTACGAATCAATTGATTAGCTGAAGGAACGAAACCATGATTTGAACTTAGTTTTGAGCATTATCTGTCGTCATCTCAAAAATAATATTTACTCAATGCCTATGACAAAGTACTCTTAAATGGAGTTTGTTGACAAAGGTTTGGTACGATAATAATGACTGAATCAGAGAAGATGCGCTGGGACCTCTCTCAGCTAGTAGAATTCGATGACCCAGGTTATATCGAAGAGCAACTAACAGCGGCTGTCACTGCAGCTGAGGAACTGCGACTGATTTACAGAGGTAAAATTGAATCTTTTGGAGCAAAAGAACTATTTGATATGTTAGAAGCCGTAAATGAATTTAAGCTTCAATACGAAGGTCCGATTGTATATGCAAGACTCATTTATTCTGCTGATATGAATCAGGATATCTCAAAGAAACTCTATGACAAATTTAGAAATTCACACGCTCTTTTATCCCAAGCTCTCGCATTTATGAAGATTGAGCTTGGAAAGCTCCTATCGAAGAAACCTGACATTCTGAACGATCCAATCATCGAGGAATACAAGCACAGTTTGGAGAATATTAAGAGACAAATACCTCACATGCTCTCAGAAGCAGAAGAACAGGTCATTATAGCTAAAGACAAGAATGGAATCAGAGCATGGTCCCTTTTGCAAGGGGACTGGTTAGCAACACGAACTTATGAGATTGAAATTGATGGTGAGATGAAAACACTTCCATATGGAGAGATAATAGGTCTCTATGAACACCCTAACCGAGAACTGAGAAAACGAGCCCATGAAACAGTCTATAGCGGACTAGGGGAAGATGATATTGTGTGGTCTTCAGCATTGCGAGCAGTCTTCTCTGATCACCTCACAATGTGCAAACTACGCAAATGGCCATCTCCTATGACTCAGAGTTATATTGCAAACGATGTAGATGAAGAAACCATAACCGCTCTCATGAACACTATCGAGAAGAATGTTGGAACTTACCAGAATTATCTACGAATTAAAGCAAAGACTATGCAGCTAGAGAAACTCGGGAATTGGGATATTGATGCTCCTTTACCAAACACACCTAGTAAGAAGTATTCTTGGGATGAAGCTCGAGAGTTAATTGTTAAAGCCTATACAGAATTTGATCCTATCATTGGACAGTGGATGGATGAGATGTATGAAAGACGTCATATTGATGCAGAGGTCCGTTCAGGTAAGAGGTCTGGTGCATTTTGTATGACATGGCATTCAGGCAACAGTGCCTACATCCTACAGAGCTTCAATGGCATTATTGGTGATCTCTTTACTTCAGCACATGAACTTGGCCATGCTATGCATGCATATCTTGGAACACGAGCTCAGAAACCACATAACTATGAGATTGGCAGTTGTGTTGCGGAAACTGGCTCAATATTTGGTGAATTGCTCCTAGCAGAAAAAATGTTGAACCAAGATATTTCAAAGGCAGAGAAGCAAGCCATTTTGGCATCCATCCTCGATGGTTTTGGCGGAGCAGCCTTTCAGGTTTCGACAAGAGTCTGGTTCGAAAACATGCTATACGAAGCTCTGGAGAAAGGTAAGTTTCTCGATGGTGAAACTATTTCTACTTTATGGGTCAAAGCACGGGAGAAGATGTATGGTGATTCTGTTGAATGGTTACCCGAAATGAAGTGGTGGTGGACCATGAAACTTCACTTCTTTATTGCCAACTATAGATACTACAATTATCCGTACGTCTATGCACAACTCTTTGTCTATGCCATGTATAAATTGTACAAGGAACAAGGAAAAGAGTTTGTGCCAAAACTGAAGGTTCTTCTTTCTGCAGGTTCTAGCAGGTCTCCAAGGGATCTTGCAGCAGATATTGGTTTCGATATTACTACTGAAAATTTCTGGCAGAAGGGTATAGAACAGTTCTCAGAATTTATAAAAATGTTTGAGGAAACAATCTAGGCAAGAGAGGTTTCCTCTTGCCTGGTTTCCTAAAAATCACACAACGCAATTAGTCAGGTTTCTTAGTCTTTCTTCTTTATGAAGAAGACATAGACTGATTGATCATTGTCATCAATGATAACACCATAATCAATCCCTTCCATGAGTTCGATGTGAAGTTTTAGTTCCTGTATTGCGTCGTTCTGATCTCTATGAAGATGCAGATAGTCAATGAGAAAATTCAAACTAACAGCCATGTCTTTGTCTAACATTTCTTTGACCATTGTTTCAAGGCGCTCTCTAACCTTCATATCGATCTGAGTGTTAGATTTCTTAAGGTCTGACATTTTCTTAGTATGTTTCTTCCATTCCAAATTATATCACCTGCGAGATAATTGTAAAAGTTCCTAATCAGTTTTCGCACACAGCAAGGATATATCAATTATAAAAATAAATTAGAGCTGTCAAAGATGAAACATCAAGACACCTACTACAGAATGAGATGATTTAACCAACTCTTTCTCTCGCTGAAACCACAAACCTCTTGAGGTCTGCGAAATGCAGCCACATTATGATTCAGGTTAGAGAAGCACGAGAAGAAGATCGAAGATCAGTAACACGTGTCATGTGGAAAGCCTTTGAGGCTCAGCGAAGTCTTGAGGATGTCGAGAAAGAGGAATGGATCGAGAGATGGAATCATCCTGAGAAAGAGGATTGGGCATATGTCGCTGTCGACGGTGATAAAGTTGTGGCAAATCTCAGTTTCTTCGCAAGTAAAGAGGATAACAATATTATCAGAGGAAATCCTCTTCGATTCGCTGGAGTATGGGCAGTTGCAACCGACCCTGTTTATAGAAACAAGGGTCTTGTGAGGAATCTTTTCAAAGAATCATTTCTGCGCATGCATGAAGAAAATATATCTCTTTCAATCATTGACCCCTTCAAGAGGTCTTTCTATGAAAAATTTGATTATGCTCTAGCAGAGAAACGTGCAAAACATATTTTCACAAAAGACCAGCTTAGACCTGGTCCTGCTCGTGATGACATCCGAGTTAGAGAACTTAATTCATATGATAATATAGCAAAAGCTATTGATGTCGAGAAATCTATGACTCGTTTCGGCTCACGGTTTTGGGGAAATGAAGAGTATCTATCCAGTGTAATAAAAAGAGGTCATTACTTCCTACTGGAAACAGATACAGAACCAGTTGGCACTGTTTCTTTCCATTTCTCAGATAGACATCCAATCTATAATTTAACAGTAGGCAATACAAGATACAGGTATGACTATGTGTTTCCATCCATCGTTGAATTAGTAAGTAATCATGCAGTTAATGCAGAGAAAATCACTTGGTATACCGATTATCAAACTCCTGTGCGACATTATTTCTCTGATTACAGTACAACTGAATCCCATGTACTTGGTTCGATGATGATGCGAGTAATTGATTTTGAAGAATATTGCAGAAGTATCAAAATTCCTGAGGAGGTGACTGAGACAGTCATAATCGAAATCAAAGACCAATTCTGCTCATGGAACACAGGCACGTATACTTTGATACCCAATAATGGTGGACTTGATGTAGAGAGAGTAAATCAAGAATCTGACATAAAGCTAAATGCATTTCAGCTTTCGAAAGTAATCTCTGGAGTAAGTCCTGCAACATTGCTTAGATCACTTGGTGACATAAATTGTTCAAAAGAAACTGCAGAGAATTTAGAAGCAATTTTTCCGGAGGATATTTTCTTTTCATATGTTCGATTCTAAAATAGAAATGAAATTTTTAATTTTCAGTGTATTCTATTATTTAGAACGACCTTTTGCTTTTACATCTTCAGCAATGAGAATCCTAGTCAATTCAGTAAATGCTTCTTGAATGTTCTCCCCTGTCTTCGCACTTGTCTCAAGAAAGACAGCAGGTATCTCTAATCTATCCCTGACCATCTGTGTGAATTCTAAGCCCTCTTCGGTAGAGACCTCAAAATCTTGGATTTCATTCGTTCGTAAATCTATTTTGTTTCCCAAGATTGCAGTTGGAGGAATCTTATGATTGTATTTGAATGCCTCAACTAGCCACCATGTAATATTATCAAAACTTTCACGGTTCACTACAGAGTAGACCAAGATGAGTGCACTACATCCCTGATAATAGTGTTTTCTGACACGCTCAAAACCAGTCTGACCAGCAAGGTCCCATATGACAAGTCGAACAGTTGTTCCATCTACCTGAACATATTTCTGAGCAAAGTCAACCCCAATGGTCGCTATATGACTTGTAATGAATCCTTTGCCGAGATAGTTGCGCCGCACACTAGTTTTACCAACAGATCCATCTCCGATTAGAACTACTTTGTACATCAATTCTTTTGGAGATTTTGAACTCAACGCTATTATTCCTCGCAACCTAAAGTTCTAAATTAATTAACAAATATAATCAATTATAATGATATTCATGTGGTATAGACGGCACACTTTTGATATTGTGTTAGTAATTCTTTCTGAGTCATTTTGAAGAAGATTTACATAACCCCTCTTGAAGAAATTAAGTAAAAGGATACAATAGAATACAGCATTCATTGAAAGAGGTTCTTCTTTTTTAGAGAATATCCTCGTAACAGCGTTTATCATAATAATTACATTCTTCTGTGTCATGATTAGTATAATACACCTGTGCAAAGAAGGGGTTTCTTTTGGCTATTTCGTCATAGTTCCACGGAGGTGCTAGACACTCGGGACACCAATGACCCGCTTTTAGAATTAATGTTGGGCTAGCTTCGAATTCATGACCAAAGGCACAACGCCATAGGAGTCTGTCATTCATACTACCCCTCTCTTCTGATAGACACTCCCCCCCTCGAAAGATTGCTGCTGCTTTCATATCGTCAATAGTAAGGTCATCTTCACTCTTGTTTTCATCATAGCCATGGTCCAATAATTCCGCCTCTGCTTTTACATCTGGCATATCAGTGTTCCAATTTGGTATCTCCTTCCATTTCTCATATGAACCCCAGAAAGCCGAGATGCGTCCTCTATTATTGGTTTTTATCCAATTCATCGTTCCATCTTTGCCACAGACCATCTTCCTTGTGAAGAATCGTTTTATGACACCTGATGGTACTATCTTTGCAAACTTGATGTACCAAGGAGCAGCCTGTCGTACTTGCTCAATATGGTCGTCTAGACTCTGACGCCAATGGCTAAGATATGCATTCAAGACGTTGCTATCAAAGAACCAAGCACAGTGAAAATTCCGCATACAAAACCAATTGCGATCCATTATCTTACGATAGTCTCCAAGACCAAGCGCTTTCATAATTCGATCTATGTACTCAAAAAAGATGAACCTGCAAGACGGCCCTCCGCCCATATTGTATATTCTTCTCCAGAAATCCTCTGGAGCCTCTAAGCATTGAACAAGACCATATCCTGCATCTTCAGCAGTGATCATCTCTATATGTTGATCAATTGGTTGGTGAAACATG
>SDOA01000122.1 GCA_004524595.1 Candidatus Thorarchaeota archaeon
CCAACAATATAGGCTCCAACAAGGAGATTTGATAAATCATCTCTATGCTGTCTATTTATTGCAATTGCGAGTGGTGCTGTTTCTTTCGGTGTGAGTACAGATGGTGTTACATGAAGAGCTCCATCTTGGGTTCTCTCTAAAGACACTTCAGAGTCCTTGTCTAAACGATGTTCATCACACCACTCTCTTGGGAGGTATACATAGAACGAATTTCGTACTTGGTTAAGTTTTCTTGTCATTATCATTATGAGTCCCGTCACTGCCTTCATATGATGTAAATGTACAGGTTGTTAAATGTATTATAAAACGCTTCAATATGACAGATTCTATTTTTTAAGTGTACAGAAGCCGTTTTATCAATCTCTAGATGTAGAATAACTGGCATTTAATAATATGCATATGAAACATTTACGTCTAAATGTAGCATGTGAAGCTCATGCCTACTTCTTAACTAGTAGGGATTTTGGGTAGGCTCATCTCGAATGGAGAATACTCTAAAGGAGTACAATCAAAAAAATGAATACTACTATTAAATTGTTGACAGTCCTTATTGTTGGACTGGTGATGGGTGCAGGTGCAATGTATGTCCTTGCTCCTTCAGGTGGAGGCACTAATACCTTCACTATCACAACTGCAGGATCTACTACATTATACCCACTCTCCCAAGAATGGGCTACACAGTTCCATGCAGATTTCCCATTAATGACAGTTAATCCAAGCACTGGCGGTTCTGGGCTTGGTCAGTCTCAAGTTGCAGATGAACTCATTGATATTGGAGCTACAAGCTCTTACCCAAGCGAAACATATCGTACTGATAATCCAAATGTTAAGATTATCCCTGTTTCAGCTGATGCACTTGGGATTGTAGCAAATCCCGCGGTTAATGGTTCAAACTTCAAGATGGACTGTGATATGGCTGTTGGTATATTTCAAGGCAACATCACTACTTGGGAAGAATTTGAAACGACCTTTAATGTGATAATTGCAGCTACTGGTGACATTGACGTTTATGTTAGATCCGATGCCAGCGGCACAACTGCAACTTTTGGATCGTGGCTTAAGAAGGCTGGTGATAATCCTAATCCCTATCAGAACTACACTTGGGGATTGGGTAGTGGCGAATCAATTTCGTGGCCTGCAGGTTTTAGTGCAGTTGATGGCAACCCAGGCGTAGCCGCAGGGGTTCTTGGTGACTCTAATGCTATTGGATATGTTGGTCTTGCCTTCATGGAAGGTCTAACTGCTATCGATCTTTTCAATCCTACGACTCAGGAATATGTCACACCCTCACTAGAGAATGCATTAAAAGCACTTCCAGCTGAGCTAACAGATCCTGGTGCAAATCTAATGAACTCACCAAATGCTGGTGCTTTCCCAATTGCTAGGTTATTGTATTACCTTGTAAATGAGGATAATCTGGCCTGGTATGTCATTGTATATTTGAATTGGGTTCTTGCGCAAGGTCAGCAATACATCTCTGATGTAGGTTATGTGCCAATCTTAGGTACTTCTGCAGCCACTTATGCTATCAGTGTTGTAGGAAATCTGACAGCAAGCTAGGAATCAAACATCCATCTTCGTTACAGGAAGCCAAGACTCATGAAAACATGACTTGGCTTCCACATAATTTTTCTAAGTATTTGAGTTGGATTTTTCAAGAGAATTACAAAGACTTCACTACTAGCCATAAACAACAAATACAGGTTGCCGGGAGAATCAATCATGAATCAAGAAGCAGATTCGAATTCAATGAACACAAATGATGAAAAATCAACACATTCCATGACACAAATTCTACACAAATTGAAGCAACCATTTATAGAGTTACGTGAAGCTGACACCCCTGGACGAATCGATTTCTTTGGTCGCATTGGTCTTGCAATACCTGCTCTTGCTAGTACGTTAGTGATTATTCTTATTCTGACATTCTTATGGTATGAATCTGCACCTATATTTACAAGTCCTGAAGGCGGACCTGGTATAATTGTTGGACCTACTTGGGATCCTAATAGAAATCTGTACGGTATCGGTGTGTTCATTGCGGGGTCATTAGCTTGCGCTGCATTAGCTATAGGTCTTGCAGTTCCTCTAGGTATTGGTGGTGCAATATTCCTGAGTGAGTATTGTCCAAATCGTCTTCGTGTCCCATTACGTATGATTGTTGAGATGATGGCTGCAATCCCCTCCATCGTCTACGGACTCTGGGCTTTACTCGTAATAGTTCCATTTATTGAGAACAGCTTTGCACCCGCAGTTCAAAACAATATTATCTTCAGTTGGATGCCTTGGTTTCAGGGTAGCACAAATGGATTAAGTCTTTTAGCAGGTGGTCTCATCCTTGCAATAATGTTGTTGCCCACGGTAGTGGCTATCTCTAATGACGCTCTCCAATCTGTGCCAATGAATCTACGAGAAGCATCGTATGCACTAGGTGCAACAAGAAGTGAGACTGCAAGAAGAATTGTTATGTCTGCAGCTCTTCCTGGAATAGGTGCTGCAGTTGTGTTATCCCTCGGGAGAGCTGTTGGCGAAACCATGGCAGTATTAATGGTAACAGGAAATTCGCTTCAAGTTCCCTA
This sequence comes from Candidatus Thorarchaeota archaeon, assembly GCA_004524595.1. The sequence goes on from SDOA01000122.1 coordinate 2,580, forward strand.
TAGTCTATTTGATCCAACCTATGTGATGACCAGCATAATAACCAATCAACTTGGTTACGCATTTGTCTTCCCTCTGTGGAGATCAGCACTCTTTGCTGTAGGACTGATTCTAATGATTATGTCCATCTTCTTTACAGTAACAGCTAAAATACTCATTCGGTGGGGAATGAAAACGAGGGGGTATGTATAAGATGAGCAAGACAGAGACCCCGCTCGATGAACGCGCACCTGATATGTTTCAATCTGAAAAGAGAGAACGTCTTACGGAATTAAAATCTTCAATGCGTAATGTAGTTAAATCACGCAGGAACTTCAAAGATTTTCTATTCCACATTATTCTTGGAATTGGCATCATCATTATTATCATGCCTTTCTTCCTCGTATTATATCAAGTTGCATCAGTAGGATTTGGTGAACTGTTTTCAAATGGTTTTGATTCATTCAGCAATTTCTTTCTCACAGAACCTGGAAGGGGTCTCATGGGTGGAATTCGAAATGCATTCTTTGGTACTATCTTTCTCATTATCTTGGCTTCAGCTGTTGGAATTCCTCTAAGTGTCTTTGGAGCAGTCTATATCAATGAGTACACGCAACCTGGTCGAATTCGTGATATGGTAGAGTTTACTTCGGATGTACTTGCAGGAATTCCTTCAATTGTCTTTGGTGCTTTTGGTTTTGCATTTTTGGTCGGATTCCTTGGCTTAGGTATGGGATTGCTATCAGGAAGCCTGACACTTGCATTCATGATGATTCCTACGGTTCTTCGGACGACTCAAGAGGCTCTTCGTGCGGTTCCAATGTCTTTGAGAGAGGCATCTCTCGCCTTAGGAGCCACTAAGTGGTCGACGACATGGAATGTGACGATGAGAGCTGCTTTTCCAGGAGTCATCACGGGAGTGCTATTAGCTATTGGACGGGTAATGGGTGAAACTGCTCCTCTGATATTCACTTCTGGTAATAGCCTAACCACACCTACCGAAATTGTTGGACCTGGTTCGTGGGTAGCATCTATGCCCTATACTATCTGGTCATATATTACTGATCCAAGACAATATCTTAACATCAAAGCTCATGCAACGGCTGTTGCTCTGATGACGATGGTTCTTGCAATTGATATTATAGCTAACATTATCTCAAGAAAAGTTACTAGGAGGCTTGTTTGAATGAATACTCAAGAATATACGAATGTCATCGAGGTAGAGAATCTCTCTACGTGGTTTGGCTCACATAAGATACTCAAAGAGATTTCTTGCTATTTTGAAGATAATTCTGTAACAGCTATCATGGGACCTTCGGGCTGCGGAAAATCAACTTTTTTGAGAACACTCAACCGTTTGAACGATCTCGTTCCGAGTTTTCGACAAAAGGGAATTGTCCGTTTCATGGGTAACAACATCTATGGACCAGGCGCAAGTGTTTACCACTTGAGAAAACGAATTGGGATGGTGTTTCAGAAACCAAATCCATTTCCAATGTCAATCTATGATAATATTGCGTATGGTCCTAAATTGCACGGGATTAACGACAAAGAGGAACTTGATAAATTGGTTGAAGGGTCTCTAAAGAAGGCGGCGCTATGGGATGAAGTGAAGGATGAGCTAGACAAACCAGGTCCCAACCTGTCTGGTGGACAACAACAGCGATTATGTATTGCTCGTGCACTCTCAGTCAATCCTCCAGTACTTTTAATGGATGAGCCTGTATCATCACTTGATCCCATTAGTGCATCAAAAATTGAAGATTTAATAACTGACTTGAAAAAGGATTACACAATAATTCTCGTAACACATAATGTGCAGCAAGCTTTCAGAGTTTCAGATCAGGCTGCATTCCTCTACTTGGGTGAATTGGTCGAGTTTGATAGAACAAAGAGAATTTTGGAGGCTCCTGCTGATGAACGAACTGAGGCATTTATTACTGGACGCATTGGATAGGTGAACAGCATGAGGACACAATTGGAGTTTTACTTGGAAGAGATTGAGAGAAGACTTGAACGCCTTTATGAACTGGTAGAGAAGGCATTTATGGATTCAATGGACTCCTTCAAGAATCTTGATCAAGAAGCCGCATCAAAGGTGAAAGACCTCGCAGCTGATATTGATGAGCTTGAGGAAAAAATTGAAGAGAATGTCTTAGAAACAATCGGACGCCGTCAACCAGTTGCTAGGGACTTGCGTAAATTATCAGTATATCTTCAGACAGCGCATAACCTTCATCGAGTTGGAAGATATGCCTATAAAATTGCTCACATCACCTATCTCTGTAAAGAGATTCAGCATTTCAAGGAGTTGATATCTCTACCACATTTAGCAGAATTAGCTAAGAGTACATTAGAGATTGCAATGAGAGGTATCCTCAAAGGAGACCTCTCTAAATTAGATGAGTTGGAGAAGTTAGAATCTGAGAGCGATAAAGAAACATCTGACATGTTCAATGAAATAGCTCAATACCTTCGCGAACAAAATGGTATAGAGGAGATGGCTTTGTTCTATATTATAATTGGCAGATATTGTGAACGTGCTGCAGACCAAGCTTTTCAGATTGCTGAGAAAGCTGTATATATGGTGAAGGGGAAAAGGGTAAGACTTGGTCTTGCGTATAAGGGCAAGGCAAATCTTGCTCCACATTAAAAAAATATCAAGAAAGAATCCTAATAGACATACTTTATCTTGCGGATTACTAAGAAAATTGAGTGGTGGTATCACAATGAACTCCAATCTTGAGCCAATCACAGATGAAATAGTAAGACATCTGAAAAAGCTCCATTCAAGAGTCAGTGAAGCTATCAAACAGTCAATGAAGGCATTTGAAGACCTCGATGCAGATTTTGCAGAAAACGCACTGACTACATTTGAAGATATCGAGAACATGCACCATACTATTGAAGATATGGCCTTTGGAGCAATTACAACCTATCAACCGTTAGACAAAGATCTGCGTCGTCTGGTCTCATTTATTCATACATCAAACAATCTCAAGAATGTTGGAAGATATACTCAGAAGATATTGGAGATTGTAGTAATGAGCCAAGATCTTGACCATTTCAAAGAACTCGAATCACTTCCATATCTCTCTGAGTTAGCATCAGCAGCCCTTGCAATAAGCATTCGTGCAGTACTTGAGGAGGATTTGAGCGAGATTGACCAACTAGAAAAATTAGAGGCTCAGAGTGATAAAGAGGCAGCTGAGATGTTTAAAGAGATTGTAGACTATCTTAGTCGCTATCGTGACATAAGCAATATTGCAATGCTGTATATCATTGTTGGAAGGTATTTTGAACGTGCGGCGGATCAAGCAATCAGCATTGCTGAATCTGCAGTGTATCTTGTTACAGGTGAAAGAAAGAAACTAGGAAATGCCTATGAGGGAATTGATGACTTCTCTGATTTAATGATTGATATTTAGTATTCAAGTCTGTACTGTTCCACAATATCACAATGAAAATTAGGATTTTTGATGGCGTATACTCATAACAAGCTCTCTGAAGGCTAGATCAACATTCTTGTTCTGAGTAGCACTTGTCTGAATATGTGTAAGTCCACGAGCTTCAATCATGACTTTAATTTGTTGAGATGTGATGGCAGATTCTAAGTCTATTTTGTTTTCTACGGCTATTACGACGACGTTTCCTGCGGAGTTGTAGAGCGCATTAAGCCATTGGTCGATATGCTGAAGGGTCTCTAGACGAGTCCTGTCAAAAACAAAAAATGCACCACTGGCATTAGCACAATACTGCTCTCTAAGCTGAGAGAACGACTCTTGGCCCCCGATATCCCAAATCACTTGCTTGTGAAATTCTCCATCAAGTTCAAGTGTCTTAACATGGAGAACTGCACCAATAGTCCTTCCAAGGTCTGGGGAGAGACTATCATAGACATATCGTTGGACCAATGAAGTCTTTCCTACATTGCTGTCTCCTAGAAACACTATCTTATGTACGAAATCAATGTCTTGTTCGTCCATTCAATTCGCTCCTTGATGACGAAATTAGATTGGTTTCATTCCTTTCTTTCGTGCTTTTGCAAGAATCTTTGCAGTCATCTCCTTAAATGCTTCTTCAACATTAGTGTCTTCTTTTGCACTGGTTGGTATCAACTTCACATTGTGCTTTGAAATGACCTCATCCTTTGCATTCTTAGATATGGCACTCTCTAGATCTACCTTATTCTCAAGCAGTACAAGTGGAATATCACCTGTAACAGCACGAAGCGCATTAATCCATTCATCAATCCTTGTAATAGTTTCTGACCGTGTTGTGTCAAAGACAAAAAATGCGCCGCTTGCATTCATATAATAGGCTCGTCTTAGCTGTGCAAAATTGTCTTGACCTGCAATGTCCCATATAACTAATTTGACTAAGGTGTCTTCCACCTGAACCATCTTTAGGTGGATATCAGTGCCAATTGTAGCTAGGTAGTCTCCCTCGAAAGAGTCATACACAAACCGACCAACTAGACTTGTCTTTCCAACTGCCCCTTCTCCTAAGAATACTATTTTAAATAGATACGAAGCGTTGCCAGACAGGGTAAGACCACTCCAGAATGTCGTGTTATCAGTAGAATGCGCCAATCATCTAATAACCATATCGATAACATAATGTCCAATATATCAGAAATGACCAAAAGCTAAAAAGAGAGTCGTAGAACTAAGCAGTTAGGTTTGACAGATGCAGATAGGAACTTTTGCAAGAACAAATGAACAAGTATTGACAGGACTTGAGGCAAGGCCAGACTTCATCGAATTACGGATGGACCTCAATTACCGTATCAATTTCACAGAAGCAAAGACCGCATTAAATCAAGTCGGAGTTCCCTGTACTTTGCACCTTCCAAGTGATCCCTCATGGAAACCTGTAGATATGATAACAGAGATAGTACCGCTGATGGACATTGGCAGTATGATTGATGCTGAAATTGTAGTCTTCCATGGACCAATCTCTTCAATACTCTATAATGACGAGGAAATAGACAGCTATCTTGAATATCTGCCCCTTCTCTATGATGCTGCTGTTGAGTCTGGAATCACATTAGCTATTGAGACCCTTGTTTTCTATTATACTGAGATGATGCTCATCTTCGAGCAGATGCCAAAGATGCGAATGGTCCTTGATATTGGGCATGGACAGATACTATCCACACGAAATCGGGCAGTCGGTCACACTGAAACATATATTGAACGTATCGAGACTGTGAATGTTCATGATAATCATGCATCTGAAGTTTACAATGATTTACTCGATCAAGAAAAGATGAGTAGCCTTTCCAAAGAAGAGCTTCGCGAGATAGCTCTTAAGTGTGATGAACACTTGGCAATTGGTGAGGGTACTATTGATTTCTCACCTATATTTTCTGCTCTCAAACAACGCAATTACGACAATCGATTCCTCATGTTAACAAGAGATCCAAGTTCTTTTGATGAAGAGAGAAACAAATTTCTAGAGCTCTGGCTTAAGGCTTAATCCTTCTTTGCTAAGGCTTCGATTATCTTACGAACTTCTTCAAGTCCTTTATTATCTCCAGCTTTGGTATACAGGGCATTAGCCATTCGAACAATTCTCAATGCCTCATTGCCTTTTCCTTGGACAATAAAGAACCGTGCCTGCTTGAGTCGTGCTGAGGCCATGGCACTATAGACTTCTCGAGGATATTCAAACATGTCTACACTAATAGTCTTCCCACAATCAGGACAGGTGATAACAAGGTCAATATCATCTGGAGTAAATGTTTCTTTTTTAGGCTCATGAACTTCAGAAGGCGGCACATGACTTGTAAAACCAGTTGCTTCTTCAGTATCAACGACATCTACATCTTCAGATACTGACTCATATTTCTTTGATGAGAATTCTGCAGACAATTCTGGAGACACTCTTGTTTCATCTTGAGTTGAAACTGGAGGCGTGGTTTCTGACAGGACTTTTTTTGGTTTTTCTACGAATGCTGATTTTGATCCTAAAATACTCTCCTCAATCTGGGAAGAAGTCGGCATTGCTGGTCTCATCATCTCTGCAGCTTCTGGAGGTAATGGTTCACTTCCTTCCATCATAGTGGGAGTTGGAATCTCTTCTTCTCCCCTCATCATTCCGGGTCCTTCTAATAGTTCTTTGACCTCACTGGCTCGTAACATGCGTGATTCTACTACACCTGAACCGTCAGCCTCGTCTATACCTACAGTTTCAGCCTTAGCAAAAGCTTCTCGTGCCTTCTCTAATTCAGACTTCTGCTTATGTCCACTTGCAGCTCTTACCCTGTCTCTAGAGACCTCGCTTGGTTTTACCCATTTGTCATCAGTAGTTGGAGTAGGAGGTCCCGTAGGTCTTTCTGCAGCCAATGGTTGTGGTCGTGGTGCAACAGGAGCAGGTGTGGGAATTGAAGCAGGTTTCTCCTTTATCGGTTTCAGAAGTGACGCACCACATCGTATACAAAATTTACGGGTAGGTTGATTCGCCTTTCCACATTTCTCACAGTTACGCAAAAACCTCACCTCAAGATGATGGTATTAATACTTAGAGACTCATTAAACTTTGGTATATCATATATCCATGTTTTTCTATAATACGTCATAATTGACACTGACATCTCTTTGTATTTCTAATGCTATATTACTTGCTCTGCAATAACATTGCGAAATAGTTTCAGCAGCTTCCAATATCGTACATATTGGATCACCTCGTTTTACTACAATCCCAGGTGGTGATATATCAACAACATTTGAAAAATTGGAGATATCAGATATGACTCCATCTTTTCTACTATACACAATCATTTTCGTCGCTGGTCTAAATTTGAACTTTGAAGATGGTAGTTCTCCCTGTATTGCTTCAAAATGAAGACTGGTCACTGAAATATCTCCTGCAATTTCTAGAATCTCAAGAGTTCCCTGGAACCTAGGATTGATCTCCATAAGCCAGAGGTCTCCTTGCGTATCGAGTAGATAATCAATACCAATAGAACCTCTCAAATGAAGTCTATTACATATTTTTTTCGATATTTCAGAAATCATTCGTTTATATTTTGATTCAATAGCAATTGGTAAATAATTACCACAATATGCAAAATCGCAGTTTCTTCCCGCTGTTGGCATGCCTATGAGCTGACCTTGTATTGAAAGGACTGCAGATTCCTTACCAGTTCCCAAAACACTGCAACTGATATCTTTGCCACTAATATATTGCTGAATGATAGGTCGGTAAATTTCTTCATTAGGAGGATTTTTGAGCATCTTCTGACGTAATTGATTCTTATTATGAACTAGTCTTATCCCACTTCCTCCTCCAGAATCCTTTTTTCGTACAATACAGGGAAACTGGACTGCTTTTGACTCGATTTCCTCTGCTGATGAAATCATTGTTTCTCTTGGCATTTTGACGTCAAGATCTTCTATCATTCTTCTCAATCCAGCTCTATCTCGGGCATTCTTCATTTGCCGTATATTGCATCCTAGAAGTAATTCACACTTCTCAAGCGGTTCAAGTATATCTGAATGATCGTCAAAACCACTTCCAATTATCACATGGTCAATATTAGTTTCCTTAGTTAATTCAAGATAATTATCTAGTAGAGCTTGATGAAGTGGAACATTAAGTTGCTTCCTTTGACGAATATCGGGTACTGGAGTAAGAACTGCAATACATGCATCTGATACACTCTTGAGGTCGAGATCCCCCCAATAATCGGACACATAGGTCTCTGCACCAGCTAGTTTTAATGATTTGGCAATAGGTCGCGCATTAAAACCAATGACACCTATCTTTTTGCCATTTAATGAAGAACTGCTTCTGGCCATAGATGATTGTCATTCCATATACCTGATAAGCTCTTTTGCTTATTGATTATCGAGGGAGGCTTTGTCTTGAAGAAAATACATGAGAATGCTATCGAAGTAAAAGTGATTCCTGGCAAACTAGGTGCAGTTGATGCATTTGATGTGATATCACAACCTATTACTGCTGGAGTTCGTATCATTAGAAAAAATAGTGATGTCCCTACTCGGATACATTCACATCCAGAACGTCAGATTTTATATGTCATTGAGGGAAGGGCATCGATCACTAATACTGTGTTCAGCTTGGATTTAGAACCAGGAGATTTCGTTCTTTTGGATCCTAACGAAGAACATTATGTAGTAACAAAAGATGAAGAGGCTAAAGTATTCGAAATCAAATATTCTTGATACTTCTACACATTGTATTCCAATTATGTGAACTTGTTCTTCATCTACGACCACAAGAAAAATAGGAAGATTCTGTCATATTGCATGAGGTGCTCTATGAAGATTAAAGATATCCATACAGTGTTCCCACTTGCTTGGATATGTAAGAGCTCAACATTCCTAGACTACGTTCAGAAAATTGATCCTATTGGCAACAAGGAATTTCTTATTGCGGACTTTGCAAGTGGTGAACATGACCGAGTTCCTTCTTTCTTTGTAAGCTATCTCTCTCAGTTGATAGACATAGAACAAAAAAATGTCGAATCTATCTTTGTTTATTGCACAGATATTCATGCTCTTCGCTTAGACAGCCTCATGGGAAAGCTTGAGGAATCGGGTATACTTGATAGAGTAAGAGTTGTACATACAAAATTGGAATTAATGGATGAGCATGCATCTCTTCGACCAGCTATGACAGTTTTCTTTGAAGAAAATCCTGATACCCTCATTTGGTTGGATGAGTTTCTCATTGGAGAGAATAGATTCCCACCTGAGTGTTTTGCCATTGGGATTCTGAACAATGACATTGTTGGATATATGATGGAATATTATAATCAACAATCTAGCGCGATTTTAGGTCTAAAAAAGGTGTTCAAACTATTAGAGAAAGACGGACTTCTTATCGTTACAATGCCATGCTCCCTCTATACAGTGGATAATATTGCAATATTGCAGGAAATAGGTTTTCAGTTTAAAGAAGGAATAGATGTTGACTTAGAGACACTAGAGGTAGTGTCTTTTCAAGCTGATAAGGACTATCATACATTCAGTCGGTTGAATCATTATACTTGCTTGTTCTTCACAAAGTAGACTAGGTATTAAAACAACAAATATCACGTTAGATGACACTCCTGAGTATCAACACTCAATTCTTAATTAGTACCGCGTGATATTTATCGGCAATGCTTTATAGTCAGCCTGTGTCTTACGCATCAATTATACTTGCTTGAGGAGACCAATATGCCATCGGACAAGAAACTCACCGATAAAGAAAAAGCTGCTCTAGATGATGCTCTAAAAGGGGCAACCTTGACTGATGCAGAGCTTGAGCGA
>SDOA01000022.1 GCA_004524595.1 Candidatus Thorarchaeota archaeon
GAAGGACCAAAAATACGTGTACAGCGAGATGGTGAAACTTCCGATTTTGGAGCATATGTTCGTGAAGCCATTAGAGATAATAATACATCATCTGATGAATCTCAAACCAAGGCTTGAGCTCGTCTCTTCCACTCTTTGATAGTATATTGGAGTTCTTCTGGTTTTCCAGCCTGTTTTTTCCAAGAATCAGAAGTACGTCTCATCTGGAAAATAAGAGCCCCTCCTTTCGCAAGCTTTTGCTCAAGAATCTCGACTGCGGTTTCTAACGCGCTCACAATACTACTCTTATCATCAGTTTTACTCAAAAATATCTCAAGTTGATCAAAAATATTGTCTGGTTGCATCTCCATCCACTCTTCTCTAGGAACCTTCAATTCTAGATACTTTTGGGCAGGAATCACTGTATTTCCTTCCTTGAATTGAACCTCTCCAGCAGCTTGCAAAGTATCAACATATTTGAGAGCTTCAGGAATGTCTATCACTAGTGTTGTTGCAATCTCTTCGATTCGAACTGATTTACGGTTAAGAACCATGTTCAATATCCTATATCTTGGGTCTCCAACTTCTAGTAGAACTCTTTTCAATAAATCAACAGAATCCACTTCTTGATTTAGAACAGCTGTTGCAGCTTGGGAGAATTGTTTAAGGTCTTCTCGTAATCTCTCTATAGTCATCTCTGCTGTCATTAAATCATCTTTCAGAGATGTGTTGTCTGTGACTGGTTTCTTCGTCATTAGACTTTGAGTCTGCTCAGCTTTCAATCCTTGTATCTCTTTTCCCACAGATTCGAGAGCTCCCTTAGTTCTTGATAAATCACTTTTTAGCATCTGAATCTCTTGCTCTCTCTCTGATATTTTTAACTCTAATTCATTGACCTGAATTCCAAGTTGATTAGATCTCTTTTGGGAACTACCAAGTTGGGCTTGCATTGATTCTATCTTTTGATTTAGCATCATAATCTGCATTGTTTTTTCCCGCAGTTTCTCATTGACATCTTCTGACATTTGTTGTTCAAGATGATGACCACATCCATTGATAATTAAAGGAGTCTCGTTCAAATCAGATTGAGATGGAGCGTCAAGCTATGCAGTTATTTGATTCCCATACACACATAGATCTAAAGCATTTCCAAAATGATCGAGAAAAGGTGATTCGAAGAGCCAAAGAAGCAGGTCTCGTAGGAATGGTCACCTCTTCAATTGGGCCTGCATCATTTAGAAGAACTTTGGGTATTGTTGAAAAACACAAGAACTACATTTTTCACTCAGCAGGATGTTCTGTTTCGCAGCTGACGGAAACGGATGCAGAAAAAATAATTGACCTTACAAGAAAGTATTCTAATGATATTATTGCAATCGGTGAAGTTGGCTTAGACTATCACTGGATTAGAGATATGAAGGGACAAAAGGCGCAAGAACCCCTACTCATGAATTTCATCAAACTTGCTCAAGAGTTGGATCTTCCAATTGTAATCCATTCTAGGAAGGCAGAAGAACGTGCAACTGAAATTCTTGAAGAACATTTCTCAGGGGACGTTCTCATGCATTGTTTTGATGGTTCACCAGAAATTGCAAAACGAGTTGCCGATAATGGTTGGTACATCACCCTTCCCGCAAATTTCACAAGATCAAGAAATCGAGTAGATGCTGCCAAAATCATCCCGCTGAGTCAAATATTACTTGAAACTGATGGCCCTTATCTCTCACCAACGCTTGAGCGAAATGAGCCTGCAAATATTCGCTTTGGTTGTGAGTATTTGGCTGAAGTACTTGGAAAACCCATGGGCTCCATTGCAGATAGTACCACAACTAATGCAAGGAGATTCTATCGTCTATGACCGATATAGCCAAATGCATAAGGTATGATTATCTCTTATGTATGTACGCAAATTCATGGAAGTTAATGAAGAATCATTAAAAGCACCAATTGTACTTGCTGGACTTCCAGGAATTGCAAATGTAGGCAAGATAGCAATCGAAACACTGATTCAGTTGTTAGATGCTGAGCATCTGATGGACTTTTTCAGCAAAGACTTTCCACCACGTGTAACTGTGCAGAAAGGGCTCACATTTATTCCTAAATCATCTGTCCATCTATACCGTGCAGCACCAGATGAACCTCATGACGTTCTTTTTCTTACCGCAGACTACCAACCGTCGTCAACAACAGGCGTCTATGAATACGCAGATTTTGTTGCTCGTGAATTTGTTAATCTCAAAGTTGAAACAATTTATTCACTCGCTGCATATGAGCAAGATTATGTGGAATACTTCAAATTTTACCCATCGAGTCCCAGAGTATATGTATCTTCAAGTTCTCAGAGAATCCTTGACACACTCTCTAATCTTGATGGTACAATCATCACTGAAGAGGGTGTCATTGTGGGTGCAAATGGCGTGATTCCATCATGGGCCGCATCTATATACAACATGGATGGGGCTTGTCTTCTTGGTGAAACACTTGGTGTCATAAAAGTAGACTATCGTGCCGCAAAAGCGCTTCTGGCAAAGGTATCTACGCTCATCGGAATCGATATGGATCTTGATGTCATGGACTCACATATTTTGAAAGTCATTGAATTCATTGAATGGGCAAGACAGGAACTTGAGAAGAAACGAGAAACATCTGAAGATGGTGAAAGCCCTTCTGACATGTATATAGGATAGGTCACTCTACCATTTCAGGATGTAGAATGTCTGTTATCCAAGCTTGACTATCTAGATTAATGTAGAAGTAGTGATCTTCATGTTTTACTTTTACGGTATGCGGAAACCTCGTTGCTTTTTTAATAACTCCTGGGGGGACTCTTAGCACCGTTCGTTTGTTGCAAATAGGACATTTAGCATATCTCTCGAACATTTACGTTTACCTTCTTTACTCATCGCAATTTTGAATCATTACTGATTATCAATCTAGTGTTATTAGATTCTGGATGCTCAAGTGCATCAGTGAATAATTTGATCAAATCATCACGAGATTCTTGAGAAAGTTCAACCGAATCTGTTCCAACAATTCTCAAATTGTCATATACCCCTGTTTCCACGAGTACTCTAACTTCTTTCTGTTCCTTACAGAATTTGATGATAAGGAAATTAGAGAAATCCTTGAATTCATTCTTTGGTCCGCGCAGTTTTCCGCCTATTTTTTTCAGCCTGTCACTCTTGATGATTTCTTCTAAGAGATAAGCTCGGATTATCTGATTTCCTACGATTCGTCGAATGTCAATGAATTCATCTATACTTGAATCCTCATTGACTAGTTTCCATGTAGGTTCTAATATCATCTCACACCATTTTCCTCTTCTCATCTGTTAATATAGAGATTATCCGAATGTATTACGTAAAAGTAATGGCTGCAGAATATCTTTATTTATTACCAAGTAGTTATTTTTTAACTAGAAGGATTGGATGGTTATAAGCCATGATGCAAACTGTTGATATGATAATTAGGGAAGTGCATGCTGGACTTTGGTTTTTAGTCGTAGGTTATTATTTCTTCATCTTTATTTTCCTATTATTCTTTAGATGGAGAACTACGCGAAACCCGTTTCAGTTTGCTATGGCGATGTTCTTCCTGCTCTTAGCAGTGGGTCGATGTTTCTATTTTGTTGGCGACTTCTATGCAGATTCACGAAGTCTTGCTGAGGGATTAACTCCATTCCTAGGAGATTCTGCTTTTTGGTTAATGGCTGGATCTTTTATTCAATGGATGGCATTGGCAACACTTTCTGCTACAGCAGGATTTATGATATTTGGAAAAAGATGGGCTGAGATTGCTTTTGCAGTGCCTGCAATAATAATTGGTATTATACTCGGGTTTGTTCCGCTTGAAACAACAACTCGAGGATTGTTATCTGGAGGTGCAGGAGCTGTTTATGCATTATTCATTCCGCTACTGTTTTGGTATCTGGCATGGCAATCTGGAGGTATGTTGCGTAGGTCGAACTTACTACTTGGATTAGGCTTTTTCATCTTGTTTGCAGGACGAGTGATACATGCTATTAGGTATCCTATGGCAGATGTATTATTCAATAGTTCAATAGCAATACCAGGTGTTATAGCTCCAGGTCTAATCGTGATTGGTCTAATACTCATTGCAACCGGGAATGAATGGGGTCAAACAGCGTAAGACCTTCTTTAATTCTGTTGCATATTAAAAATTCACAAGTTGAGAAGAGAACTATTCAGACTTAGCCAATTTCTCTCCACTCTAGAATTTTCATATCTTCTAGAGTATGAAGTGATTTTTGTACATCTTTGAGATGCATACCAAGTTGGTCAGCAATATCACGTGTATTTAATTTTCCTTCGCACATTTTTGCAACATCAAAGGTCTCTTGAGTCATCTGTCCCAGTCTCACAAGCATTGGAGAAACTTTACCTTTCAATATCGGGACAACAATCTTGGATTCAGAAGCATGACCATTCTTTGTTATATCATCTAATTTTTGATAGAACTTTTCAAATGGCTCCAAATTACCGTCCCATTCCTGGAGCATGTTACCATAGTCCGTAGAAAACTCGTTGTTAACCTCAGCTAGGACAGCCATTGCTGCATTTCCATCATCAACTTTGTCCACTGTTGCCGCAACAATCACGTTTTCTTTCAGTGATAGGCATATATCAAATACTCCGAAGTCTATGACATGTACACGATTCCCATCACTGAGTTCGCGACCAAACTGAATGAGTGCGGTCAGAAAACCACTGATCAGATTAGGATCCATATCTGCTGTGCCATATTTTCTATCTAGCACACATAGGCCACTATCTGCGATTAGTATGTAGACAGCTTGAATCACTGTGTCTATCTCCCACTGCTAAAGTCGTGCTCGAATAATGCACTTGTCTTTATAGAACTTTATGTGGCCTCCTATTGTGATAAGTGAGGTTTATCTATATTACTAAATACTGTCAAAATGGTGAGAAATGTGGATACCGCAAAGGATGCAAGGATTTTGATCCTCGAAGATGCACTGAGAAGACTTCACGAGATCGTCGGAAATCGGAAATTGAAGGTGCATGTAGAATACTCCAAACTATCAGAACTAATTCAGCAAGCTGGAAGTTTACTTTACGAAGTGAAGTACTCCTATATGCCTGCTCAGCAAGTTGCATCACTTGAGGCAACACAGAAACTTGTCGATAATATTCAATCATACAAAGAGATAGTAGAGAGTGCTATCAAATCTTCAGGATATAAACCCTCAACAGTAAAAGAGAGTCTTAATCTTGCAGAAATGCATTATTCCTTTAGGATTGTTGAGGACTTCCAGAGAAAACTGCATACCTACGGCGATGAACCTGCCCGTGCAGTGGAACTTCTTGTAGTCGAAGTAAGTCAAACTCAGACCGTTTCTGAATCAAAGAATCTCATCGAATGTAGATGTACTGATGGGTCTCGAATTTGGAAAATTGTAACAAATATCAATGGTGTGAAACCTAGTATGAAGCTTGCTTGTGCAGTACTTCCCCCAGTTGAGATGATGAATATTGTTAGTGAGGCTATGTTTCTTGGTGGCACTCCATTGCCTGATGATCTTGGACTTGGTCCCTTTGAGAATCCCCCAGCATCTATTATTGACCAAGCCCGAGCACAAGTTCTATTGATTGTGAAGAGGATGATGTAAAATGCACTTGAAAGAAATTCAAAAAAAACTTGACAGTTTTGATAAAGCTAGAGGATGGAATAAGTTTCCAGCTTCACTCGTTTTTACACACCTTATCGAAGAACTTGGCGAAATCTCTCGGTATATTACTATTGAGGAAGGGTACAAAGTAGTTGGACTTGGCCATGAAGCTCCTGAAAAGAATGAACTTCATCGTGAGTTCGCTCAGGTTTTCAATCTATTTGCACAACTAGCAAATCACTTCAAAATAGATCTTGAAGAGAGCATCCTCTCTGAACTTGATATCATGGAACAAAGATTCTCAGCTAAGGACTGGTCTCAGCGGATGCAAAATAAATAAGATATGTCATACCAATTTTCGACTTTTTTCAAGTTCTTTCTTTGCCATGTCCTCTAAATCTTTTGTAGCTGCAAGAAGACCAAGAGCTTTGTTACGTACTTGTGTGATATTCTTCTCCTTTGCCCACTGTGCCAGACCAGAAACTAAGGGTCCTAGAGCCACTCTTGCAGCTTCAACTGTTCCTACAGCTTTCCCAAGTAATTCTACACTTTGCTTTTTTTCTTTTCCTGCCTCTGCCACTCTTAACCAAACAAGTGAGTGAATCATATACAACGCATCTAGCATCAGCGTTGGTGATTTAGGATTGTCTTGTACCTTCTTCAGAAGCCTCTCTTGTCTATCTTCAAATACTTCTTTGAAGTAGCTGAAAGCTTTCTTATCATTTCCTTTATCTAGTTCAATAATACCTTTCTGTAGTTTTTCATCGACTTCTGACAAAGTTGAAACACTCCTTGTTAATTGCCATGATTTCATGACTATGAATATGTCTATTATGACTTTCTACAACGTGTCTTAAAAGCGTGTAACACTAAAAACATTACTCGCAAGACTATTATGGGGGAATTCACCGAATAGTATTCTGTCGAAAATTAATTCGGAGGTTATCGATTGGTAAAGACTACCTTCACTTTTGAAGAACTGAAAAGAACTAATCATAAAGAAATCAAAGAGATGCAGGAGAGAAAATTCCGTGCATTCATAAGATATCAAGTTTGGCCAAACCATCCTTATTATAGACGTCTTTTCAAAGAAAATAATGTTGATCCATTCAACATAACATGTTTTGAAGATTGGGCAAAGTACAATATTCCATTAGTGAAAAAAGTTGATTATAAAGATCACCTGAGAGAATTTGTCCTGAATCCATCGCAAGTGGATGATAAAGACCGCGAACCTGCTGAAATCATTCGAAATATGATGACCTACTCGAAAGAATCAGGGAATAATCAAATGTACAAGTTCTTACGTAATAATGGTGCTCGAGTCAAGCTTCATATTGGTAAAGAAGCTGCAATGGAGCGACTTAAGAATCGTTTAACCTATAATTATGCTCCACTTCAATTCTGGCTCAGCTCTGGGAGAGCATCCGGGCTACCATCTCCTGTATTTTTAACACGTTATGATAGCGACCTTCTTGAATCGAATAGTGCAAAATGTGGTCAATTAGCAATCGACAAGTTCAAACAAGAAGGGTGGGAAGCCTCTTCAATGAACCTATTCCCATATGCTCCACACCTCGGTTGGCATGCTGTTCATGTTGGTCTCAAGCAGATTAGCAAGTTCTATATTGCAACCAGTGCTGGTGGAGCAATTCCAAGTGAGAAGCTTGTTGAACTTGCATCAGTATTCAAAGCCAATGCTATCACAGGAATGCCCAGCTACCTTCGAAATCGTTTCTTCAAGGCAATGGCTGAGTCTAATTATCAAGCTCCTGAAAAAATAGTGGTACTTCTAGCTGGTGAGAAAATCTATCCGCGTGTAGCTGAAGACATCACTGCAATTCTAACTGAAAAAGGAGCAAAAGATGTTCATCTGATTGGAGGTTATGCCTCCTCAGAGAGTAAGGTATCATTCGCTGTACAATGTGACTATAATGGTCCTTATCATAATCTCTCTCCATTGATAATGTCTTGGGAGTTTGTAAGGCTTAATTCAGACGGTACATACGAATTTGTGGATGAAGATGAGCCTGGTCATACAGTACTGTTCCATTTGGATAGTACAGGAACTGTCTTTGAGGGATTCCTCTTGGGTGATGTTGCATCACGACACGAAGCTGGAAAGTGTCCAGTATGCGGTCTCGACGGTCAATTCTTCTGGGATATCGGACGAACAAACGATGCTCAAACACAACTAGAAATCATGGGGTTGTCTGAGAAGAAAATCAAAGGTGCTACTGTGAATCTCACTGCCTTACGAACAGATTTGCTAAACCTAGGTGAGATTGAAGAAGTGCAGATTGAAGTTGCGAAAGAGGATATGTCCGATCCCTATAGTATGGATATACTCAATCTATACATCGCTCCTAAAGGTCCAAAGAATGCTGACTATACTTCGTTGATCTCCCAAATTCAAAAAATTACAAAGACAAGTACAGAGGTAACTCCTAAAGTCATAATCATCGGATTTGAAGAACTTGTGGAGAAAGCTGGCGGAATGAAATTCATGGAGATTATCGACAGTCGACCTAAACCTGCTTAAATGATAGAAACCGGACATAACTATGTCCGGTTCAATTCTTTATTGGAACCTTTGTCTAATACCACTACTATTTAGGTAGAAAACAATGACGATACTTAAAATCACTCCAAGCCAATTCTGTCCTATAGCAAACAGAATGACTCCAACCACATTGAGGAGAAGTGCCCAAAACCATGCATACTTTTGTAAAGTGAATAGTCCAAATGCGATATATAGTCCGAAAAGACCAACAATTCCATAGGGAATTGATACGAGTAATCCAAGAATTGGTATCAGAAGCCAAAGTGCCCCGACAAATAAGACCCCAAGTGCTTGCAATATCTGCAGTCCAGCAAGAAGAAGCACACCAAAAGGAAGTTCATCATTAAACATGGCATTTCCGTCTCTCTTATCTAAATCAATGGTATTTAATGATAATGACTCAATAACTCTTTGGTATTTGTAGAATTTAAAAAATAATGAAAGACACCCAGTATGCAAAATACTGGGTGAATGAACTTTTTATTTGAGATTATGTTTCTTGACAAAATTAGAGAGGACATCTACGAGATTTGGACGCCCAATCTCTTGAAGGTCATATTTGACACGAACATTTGGCTTTGTGATTTTAATGACACGATTAAGGTCAATTGGTGTACCAATGACAATTGCATCAACATCCGATTTGTTAATGGTCTCCTCTAATTCTTCAATCTGTTTCTTTCCATACCCCATAGCTGGAAGAACATCCTCAAGGTGGAAGTACTTTTCAAAAGTCTTCTTAATACTTCCAACAGCGAATGGTCTGGGATCGACAATGATGGCTCCTGCCTTTCTTGCGGCAATATATCCCGCGCCATATGGCATCTCACCGTGTGTGACAGTTGGACCATCTTCTACGACAATCACACGTTTTCCACGAATGGATTCCATATCATCAATTGTCAGTGGTGAAGCTGCATCAATTATAATTGCATCTGGATTGACTGCCATGATATTCTCTCGTACTTCTTCGATATCTTCGTAGTCAGCTGTGTCTATTTTGTTGATGATAACAACATCAGCCATTCTTAGATTTGTCTCACCAGGATAATATGAAACTTCATGACCGGGACGGTGAGGATCTGCAATAACAATTAGTAGATCTGGTTCATAGAATGGAAAGTCATTATTGCCACCATCCCATGTGATTACATCGGCTTCGTTTTCAGCTTGTTCGAGGATTTTGCCATAGTCTACACCTGCATAAAGAATTACACCCATGTTAATCATCGGTTCATATTCTTCTCTTTCCTCGATGGTACATCGATACCTGTCCATGTCTTCAAGGGTTTCGTATCTCTGTGCAATCTGTGAAGTCAAATCAGGATCGTACGGCATAGGATGACGTATGTTGACTGGTCTTAATCCCATATCAACAAGTATCTGATTTACGCGTCTAGATGTTTGGCTTTTACCGCAACCGGTTCGAACTGCACATACTGCAACAACAGGTTTCTTGCTCTTGATGTAGGTGTTCTTTGGACCCATTAATCGCATGTCTGGCCCTAATTCATTTACCCATGCAATCTTATGACCAACTACTTCGTATGGAAGGTCAGAATAAGCTAGGACACATTGTTCAACATCGAATTCTTTGATAAGCTCAGGAAGCTTCTCTTCGGGGTAGATTTTGATGCCCTTTGGATAGAGTGGTCCTGAGAGTTCAGGGGGATATATCCTATCACCGATTCCAGGGATTTGCTCAGCTGTGAATGCCACAACTTCATAATCTTCATTATTTCTGAAGAAGACATTGAAATTATGGAAATCTCGTCCAGCAGCACCCATGATTATGATCTTCTTTTTACTCATTTCAAATCAAACCCCTAGGGAGTCATGTTTCTGACTTGGCAATGAAAAAAAGCTCGTTAAGAAATTGTTGGTAATGTCAAATCTTGATTTTCATTCTAAAGTTCATCTTGAAAGGAATACTCCACCTTCTTCGGATGATTTTACTAGAATTGATTAATAGGAAGTATGCTTTCTAAAAATCGTAGTATGTATCTTCCGAACAATGATTCGGAAAATCGGAAGCAATACAAACATCTAAATACATGATAGAAGCTGTATGACGGAAGTGTGCTCTGAGGAGCTGCCGCCGGAATATATAGTGGGGTGCACAGTTGAAGCTAGTAGAATTAGCTCGAGAATCAGTTAAGATTCTGAAGCAAAGTGGTGAGGATGGTATTAAGAGTGATGAACTAGCACTGAAACTTGACACTCCCAAACGACGTGTTTACGATGTAATTGCTGTTTTAAAGGCATTAGGTCATGTTCGCACCAACCGAAAATTTGACGGTACCACAGTGGTCTGGATTGATAGGTCAAAGGACTATGTTGAAAGGTTTGCTTTTGAAGACCTCAAGACTGAATTACTCCGCGAAAGCGAAGACCGTAAGGAATTTCAAGTACAAGTTGCAGAGTTGAAGGAACAGTTACGAATCACTCGAACAAAACTCAGGCGCGATATTCAACCAATTGAAATGGTTAACAAGACAGAGTTTAACACGACACAACTTAGAGTACGAGCTTTGTCAGGCAATGGGATAAAAAAAGTTGAGCATTCCAGTATTGAAGTTCTTATTGAAACTCATGAAGCAGGAATAATCGTTGATCCTTCAATTGTAGAAGTTGATGAAAATGAGGTGTTAATTAAAAATCTGCAGAAAATTTGATCCTACTGCTTCTTTGTGATGTACACTTGACTACCTCTCTTTACATTCTTCAAACTAGAAATTTGTTCATCGGATGATGTAATCTTCCCAATGATGTTCACTTTGCTGTAAGTTCGCATATCTTCTAGATAGATAACAAGTGCATCACCAAGAGGCATGTATGCGATATCTCCTCTCTTTACATCATTTGTTGGTTTTGCATTTCCTTTGGAAATTCCTAATATTATCTGCATCTCGTTTCTCATCAGTCCAGTTTTTCCTTCAAATGGTAATCGAAAGATAATCTCCTCTATTATGAGCGGCGCATGGATTCGATTTATGGTGCCTTCAAGTTTCAGACCACCTTCAAATGAAAAAATCAAGTATACATTTGTATCGCTTAAATCTGGCATAGGACTAATTGTAGAAAAGAATCTTAAAATGTTCTGCGTTTTGTAGTCAGCAAAGGCTTAATTGTTCCTAGACAAATCTTAACTCGGAGCTGGTATGACTGTCTGCAACAAAATTAGATGTGGCATTTGTAGTTGATACAACGGGTTCAATGAAAGATGATATTAGCGCAGTCAAGGACAGTCTTTCTGAGATTGTTAATCATATCACTTCTAGAACAAAGGAACTTGAAATCCGATTCGGGGTTGTGTCTTATAGAGACCACCCTCCCCAAGACAGATCATATGTTACAAAAGTCTTTGATTTTTCAAATAATATCAAGAGGGTCAAGAAACTAATTTCTGATTTGCGGCCCTCTGAAGGAGGAGATACTCCAGAGGCTGTTGCAGATGGGATTTTTGATGCTCGCACCAAATTATCTTGGGAACATGATGCATACAAAGTAGTTCTTCTCGTAGGAGATGCTCCTCCACATGGAAAGAGATACAATTCTATTGGTGATGACTATTTTCCTGAAGGTTGCCCTAAAGGGTATGACCCTATAAACGAAGTCCAACAATTTAGAAAAGACTTTGGCAGTACTGTCTTTATTTTCGTGTGCGGGTGCAATCCTCTTGTAGAAGAATCATTTCGAATGATAGCTGATTCAGTAGATGATGGAAAATACTATTCATTGTTAGAGGCTCACGAACTACCTCAGGCTATTCTTAAGATACTTGAAGGCGTTAGCGATTTAATCGAAGCAGATAGAAAAGTCTTAGCCTACTATGAGAATCATGATGGGATATTTGATATGGGTGAAGCTGCTTCCATTCTCAATCTTCAACTTAGAGAACTGAAGACCTCTTTATCCAGGCTTCTTGAATTAGGTCGAATTACTAGATGGCCAAAGGGAAGACCTCTCACCTCTGAGCAGACTGATCTTAGAGTAATCCTGGGTGAAGTTCCAAATAACATAATCGCAGGAAAAGCGTTTAATTATACTATCCGTGTTAAGAACCCAAGTTCAACTATTATTAGTCTACGTGTCATTGCCTCATTGATTACTGCTGACGGTGTATCTGAAGTGACTAATGAGCGTCATGATATTGCCACTAAATCCGATAAACTACTTGAGTTAAAATTTGTTCCAATGACTGACGTAAAAGGAAAAGCATCTCTACGTGTTGAGGTGTTCTATGGATCTAAATCAGTAGCAGCGGAAATCTATGGGACTAGAATATATTAACGGTGATTCTAAAATGATTCTTCGAGCTAAACAAGGACGAAACCAAAGAGGTCTCTGTTTTGGTTCATCAAATGAATCAGGTCTCGAATCTGCTGCATTTGTCTTAAGTCATAGAGGTACGCAACTCTTTGCAGATGTCCGTCTATCTGATAAAGTGCCTGAAGGCTTATTGGTTATTGATGACCGCATATTTCGTTATCTTGGCTGTTCCGATAACTCGGAAGTACGTCTCACTCTTGAGAGTGGTGAAATCCCATACTGCTCCGAATTACGCTTGGCTGTTTCATCAACAAAAAATGTTGATAATAACGCGATTGCAGATGCAATATCAAAGAGAGTGAATGACCTTCAAGATGATTTTGAAGGATTAATATTACAAATCGGTCAAGAACTAGTCATTGAAAGGTTAGGCATTTGCTTCCAGGTGCTTTCATTTTTCCCTAAAAATGAGGTTTTTTCTGCTGCAAGAATAGCTTGGAACCACCTCGAGGAGATTCATTTAGATCCAAAGGACAAAGCAACACGATTCAATCTCTGCTGTGTCGTTGAGGTTGGTGCTGCTGCACAACAAGCAGACATTGACAATGGTCCCTCCTCCGACACCTCTCACAAACAGATGCGATATAAGGCTGCAATAGCAGCTATAGAATCATTGGCAGAGAATTATTCTAATTATGATTCATCAACGCAATTTTGTGGATTTGCATATTCCGATGAAGCTGTCGCATATCAGTTCTATGATTCTCAAACAGGAGAATCTATTCACTCTTCTTCTTTGCATTCTCCTTCAGTATTAATTGCTTTTGTTGAATGGTTACGTTCCATAATTTCATCGCATGAAGATAAGACATCCAACCCTGGAGATGCATTGAGAATCGCGATTGAAGTTGCATCGACCTTTCAAGACCTAAATAATTATCCAACAATAATCCTATTTTGCTCGAGTGGTGTTCATTCAGCTGGTCCTAATCCAGTTAAGACAGTTAAACGTTCTATTGGTAACTCAAAGTTGATGATCTTTTCTCTAAACTTGGGACTAGATAGAAATCTGGAATTGATGGAGGCTATTGCGGGAATTACTAATGGGAAAGCATTCAGCGTGAAAAAAATGAATGATGTCAATCAAGTACCATATTTGTTGAATGAATTATCCAGTAAAGGAAGTGATGCCTGATGTTGGAAAAAATGGTCCTATGGCTCCAGGCAATGTATCATAGTGGTGAAGTTTCATCTTATATTTCTGCGAAAGTCCCTAATGATAAACTCTCAACAGGTTGGATTGGACAAAGCATTTTGCAGAAAGGTTTCACAGGGAAATTGCAAGATAAAAAGAATCAAGAGCAACTTGTGATTCCCTTGGACCGATTTGTTCGGTTAACAAAAGAGTGGACTGACCAAGCCGAGCCTATTCTTGGTATGTGCTTAATTGGTACGAGAGGTCTTACTGAAAAACGGTTTATTGCTCTTGTTTCAAGTAGTTCTGAAGATCAATTCAATTCATCGATAGCAATTGCCTTTCAATCAGAGAAGTCTGATTTGAAAGAAACAATCGACAAAGTGACTCATTTTGTTACTGATACTCGAAAGAAAAAGAAAATAACAGAACCTAATTTGGATTATATCGAACAGCTCAAATCGGATGTTTCAGATGGATCCGTTAATCACCTATTATCTATTCGACTTTCAGCTTCTGAGGATAAAACAAGTGAGTTAATTCAAAACATGATGAAAACCGATGTTGATTCAAATGGGATTGTAGCTCAATATGGAAAAAAGAGTATAATTTCTCCATTAATTCTTCTTTTCTCTAGATGGCTACTTGGCCTCGACCTATTTAGAAAGACGCGAGATACTGTAGCTACTATATTATTCCTACTACCTTCTGAGATTCAATTATGTCTATGGGATACCCCACAAAGACTGGCCACATTTACATGTATTAATAATACAGATCTATCTCAAGTCTTTGAAAACTATATCATACCCCTCTGGTTTTCTTCTGATAATCTGACTGCATCAAAATCAAAGAGCCCTATGGTTGTTATTGAAACTGAAAAAAAAATCAGACCTTCATCTATTCATTTAACTCCAGATACAGAATCACTAGATGTTGCTTCATATCCACCATCAGCTGATATTCTAAAACATCTGGCAGAACGAATTGACCTCCTTGAAGCAAGATTGAAAGATTTCAGCACACCAAATACTGAAAGTACAAGAATGAATACAACGACTTTGGATATTGTTCAATCAAGATTGACAGAAACAATTGACAAGATGGAATCTCTGGTCATAAAATTGAGTGTACTTGAAAAAAGAATTGATAAAGTCAATAAAAAGGTAGGTTGACCATTTATGAAGGATTCAGGTAAAGATGCATTAAAAGAGTTACAAATGATTGAACATAAGACCAAAATAATGGAGAATCTATCAAAACGTCTTGAAACTCTAGAACATCAAATGACAACGCTATCGCAGTCGGACATACATCCTCAATCATTGATAGACAAAAACGATCTTCAGAAAATAATCACCAAGATTACAACACTTCGTGATTTAATTGATAAAATTGAAATTGAAGTAGACCAATTAGATGCAAGAATTACCGATATTGAAGCGCTTCGATTTAAACATCGGACTGAGGATTAATAGTGGCTGGTACGAGGGTATCTATGACATCTAAGACATGTCCTAAAAATATCTGAGATGTAAATCTCTCAAGGGGAATAACTCTTGCTTTCAATCCTTTTAGAACTCGCATATTTCCCTGCAAGTTTTCATTTCTATTCATTACAAATATTTCGATTTGATATCTTTCACGCTCTGAAATAGCCTTCAAAAATGGGAGATGTTCTTCGTCGTATTTACCAATTGAACCTGTGAACAACAGAATCATGGTTGGTCGTGAAGTTCCAAAGTCCTCTAGATATTCTGCAATTGATCGATAAGCTGAGACCATATCTTCTCTCCCGCCTGTTTCCTGAACTTTGTCCAATATCGAGAGGACTAGAGAAATCAACACTTCATCTGATTGTAAATTACCATCAAATTCGACATACGGTTGAATCTCTCCTCCATGTTGTATTGAGAATTTTTCAGGAGTATCAGCAAATGTTACGAGAGCAAGTTTTCCCTTAGTCTGATTATGACTAAGCATGTTAACGACCAATAAAGAACAAATAGCTGCTATCTCTGCTTGTGTTGGATTCTTATCAAGTTCTTTTAGGAATTGTTCCAATTCTGGAACCTTTTTAGTAAGTGGTTCAAGTTCTATTGCAATTGTTTTGAGTGATTTCATTCTTGTTTCTGACTTGTTCATGTTCAGTCCTTTAGATACACAAAGAACAATGTTGAGTTCGCGAAATGCTTGAAGAGGTCTGAGATGTATGTTATGGCTAGTTATTTTTGCGATTTGACCTGATGTAAGTCTTGGTTCTGTTTGAGTGATACTTAGAGTTAATGGGAATCTCTGCGTTCCCATATTAAGTCTTGACCCCATTCCTATCATTCTAGCATCAATATTCTCAACTATCTCGTGATAGTGTAGACGTATGTATGAGAGGAGTTCTGAATTTGGTGTATTTCTATGTGAGGTATATGACAAAACTATCTTGTCTATTTCTGTTACTTCATCTTCGACCTTTACGATATTGACAACTGATGATTCTCTAAAGCCGATTATTTTAGCATCTTTTTCTGATATAACAATAGATTTCTCTGAGCATCTGGAATGCTCTTTAACAAGGCCTGCACAATATTGACCGGTTCTACTTTCAAGTGCCAAGACATAATCATCATTTTTGACATCCAATGCATCCATATCTGTCCGACACATTCGAAAAGTACCTTGGTCTATTTTAGCAATCTCTATACCAAAGTGAAGTGCAGACATAATTACTCGTGGATTCTCAACTTGAAGACAAGCCAACAGTGTTTCATCATACCTGACCAAGTGTGCTGGGGAACCGTAAATAGGACCATCCAATTTTGCATTTGCTCTTACAAGAGTCTGAAGTAGCATACCATCTCTCCTCAAAAGACTCTCACTAAATGCCTTTTTCCAGCCAGAGATCATCAATGCTCCGTTTTTCTCACTCATGATTGCGAGACTGGTAGCTCGTTCATTATTTTGTTGAATAACAGTAATAACTGCACTATCTAAATCAATCGAACCTCCATTATCATTAATCATATGGTCAATCGAAGCCAATCTAAGAACATTTTTTGCATCCAAAAGTTGCAAAATCCTGACTAGTTCATTATTAGCTGCTTTAGCCAGATTTTCTTCTGCTACAACTGACATTTTATTATCAGTGTACACAAGAAATGGTGGTCGTGGTGGTAATATTGACAATAGATTTCCACCAAGTATTCTCTGAACCTCTTCCTCAGATGCTGCAAGATTTCTACTAAACAAGTAACTTATGATTTCAGAAACACCATCGCCTAAATGAGTTTCAGGGTAAGATGAAGCAAACATTACATCTCGCGACCAATCACTGTTTCCTTTTTCCTTTCTCAAATAACGAATAATTGTGGAGAGCGACGATATCGTGGCTCCTGCAGTTAGAATCTTAGTATTCGGGATATCTAAAAGACGCGTTAGCTCTTTATTCCATTCTTTTTGGTTCCTTGTTTTTAACACAAGGTTAGGAGAATTCAGACCTGCATCTTTTAAGAGAATCAACCATTCAAGAAGTGGATCTAATTCATCGGGAAAATCAAGTTCAATAAATATTGGTCTTTGGGATTTAATACTACCTAAAAGATCTGTACGATTAGAACCTTTTATTACTCTTGCCAAATCCGTAGCTTTGAGTAAGCAGCCCCATCCTTGAGGAGTCCTTCTGTCTAACCTCATATCTTGGAGATGATAAAATCGATGACTGTTTGGAGGCATAGTTGCCCATCTATATATTGACTCTGAGTTTGCATCTTGCTGAGCTATTGGTAGTAGCTTCTCTCCAAACCCAATCAACGGATTAATCATGAACGAATCTATTGACCAACTTGATTGTGAAAGTTCAGATGCTCCTTGTGAGAACTCGTTGAGAAATCTTGGTCTTTTCAGATAATCATATGCTCTTCTAGGAAGGAATTGAAAAGCTCCTGGATATTCTGTAGTAAAATCATATAGTTGATTCTCTACCATATTATAATATGAAAACACCCTCTCAGGATCGAAAGTCTGAATGTATTTCCCAGCTCTAACTATTCCGAGCTGCATGTATGAATCGAAGACAAAAAATTGATGTATCTCACTTGCTTCAATATCTTCTATAACTATCAATATGTGCAGCTCCGACTTACTTCATCATAATGCAGTATGTGATATATGCATAGTGTCGATATCACTCGCATTATGAGTTCTCTCTCTAAAGGAATAGTTTATCATCTCTCTATGATGATTTAAACCGGAGGTCTATTATTCATATGCTCATTGTCAGAGCAATTGATGACATTCCTAAAAGAGGTATCAAGAAAGGTGATTTATTTCAACTGTTTCTTGTAGATGCACATCATCATATGGGTAGAGAAAAGACTCATCGGAATACTCCCTCTGGTGCTTACGAATTCTATGCCTCCTTATGGTTTGAATTGCAGAAAATAGCTGAACAGATGATTGAAGAAGAAAAACTACTCTTTGAACCAATTAAGGTTATTGGACCTCCTTTTGCATCAAGATGTTTTGAAAGTCATGATAGTTGGAAAAGGATGAATCATGGTTGGCTTATTGATAAAACAGTTGTTTTTCCGTATACTGATGATTATTCAAAACCCAAGAGTCACAATGAAGCATCATTCAAAATATCAAATGACAAAATTGCTGCATGGACAACTCGCGCTCCACATTCCACTCGACTTATTGGATTCGCCAGAATCGATCCCAATGATGAACTAAAATCAAAAGGTCTTGCTATAAAAGAACTAGAAAGAAGTGTGCATCAGCTTGGACTACGAGGCTTGAAGATGCATCCCCTTGCTCAATTATTCATCGACTCTATTGAAGGTGAAATAACTAAAGACATTGTGAAACGAGCTGGTGAACTTAATATTCCTGTCCTCTTCGACACTCGAAGTATATCCACTGTTATTAAAATTAGAAATCTAGTTGAAACAATGAGAAATGACCCTGATTGTGGAACTGCAATAAAGGGCCTTCGTATTATTCTTGCCCATTGTGGAATGTCACCAGGTGACTCGCGTCTTTATGAAGCACTAAAGGATCCAATAATCTATGCAGAAACATCAACTCTTCATGACCTTGATGTTCCTATATTATTTGAATCAGCAATTGATAGACTAAAAGGATCGGAGTTCAAATGGTCTGAAAAGATTCTTTTTGGTACTGACTTCAGTTTTCTCTCAGTACAAGCTGCTGATATCATTCTTTACCTCCTATCGAAGAAGTTTCCTGGAACCTTAGCTGATATTCAACGAATCTTAGGTGGCAATATTTTATCGATTATCAAGAATCCCTTTTCAACTGTTCAAGGTCAATCAATAACTCCAACTGAGTTCACATGCATTGACCCTAAAGGCTCTGGACAACTTCAACTTGAAACCACACTACTTGAACTGATAAATCGAGAAGATTGGGATTTGTGTTCGCTAGATCTGATGCTTCCTCCACGTGGTACTTGGCCTGAACCACAACCTCTCTCGAAAGGTGGGTTTAGTGGCATCTATCTTGATTCCTATGTCTTGTGTTTGAAATCAAGGAGGTTAGATAGGGAACTTCATGTCTGGATTCGTAGACAACCCGGAGATGTTCTATTGTGTTCAATTTTAAACACACATGGCAAGTCTTCCCTTGATACAGTTGAAAACGCATCACAAAGTTTCAACCCAGTACTGCTACGATTACTATCAGACTATTCTATCTCACTACCCTCTTCTACTGATTTATCAACGAGAGTAGTATCATATATTGACTAGTGCAAACCTCATATTCTTTATAACAATAGGAAGAAACAATGATGATAGATGATAATAGGAGGAAATTACCATCACAAAAAAAATAGAACTAGAAATTCTGGATGGTGGAGATCTTCGAGGGTTTGCTAATCTCCACCCTAAGACAGCAGAGTTGCTTGATGCAGATATTGGTTCTATTGTCGTTTTTGAAGATCCTCAGAGCAGTTTCTGGGGTGCTGCAGAAATTAGAAAGAGCAAAGACGTAAGTGAAGACAAAATTGTCATTGATACACTTGTTCTTGAAGCATCTCTTCTGATGGAAGGCGATGTTGTTGACGTAACACTCTATGATCAAGATATGGTTGCATTAGAATATGTTGAATTCGGTATTAAACCTCTCACAGAAGATGCTAATACTGAGGATCTTGTTACACGAGCTGCTGAGAAAGTGAAATCTCTTGAAGATATTATTGGAGGTCGTTTAGTATATTCAGGAATGTCATTTAATTGGCCAGAGCTAAATTCCAAAGTTGAAATCCTTGAAACTAAACCTGCATTATCTGGAAAGAGTTTCGCCAAGCTCGCTTTTGAAGCGTTAAGAGAACGCACTGGTTATCAATTCAAGACAGTAGGAATCGCATCCCCTTTCAACGCAGTCCTCTGTATTGATACCAGTGGTTCAATGAAGACCACAGATGTTCCAGTACAGGATATTGCACATGCACGCGAGGGCCTTAAGGATTTGGCTGGTGATAGTCCTGAAGTACAGGCTTTTCTAAACCGTTTTGAGGAAGGAAAGAATGTCAGCAGAGCTGAAGCTGCTGCAATGGCTGTACTTCTCTATCTGGCTGAAAAAGTTGGTCGGGGATATGGCGAGAAGGTCGGAGTCATCACCTTTGAAAAAGAGGTGAGCGAAATGACCTTCTTAAATTCGGAAACCGGTGAGGTTCAACCTTTTGTTGAGTGTACGGGCAGAGAGAAAGCGCTAGGTCTACAAATCATTAGCACTCATGTAGTCGATAAAGTCGAAGAAGGTGGGACATTGACTGATATGGGTGCAGCGTTAGCAAAAGCTCATGACATTATAGAGGAATTTGGAGACCCTAATAAACCAGTGATGCTTATTATGCTCACAGATGGGATGACCACATCTGGACCTCCTCCCTTGAAAATTCTCAAAGAGCAGTTCCCTGACCGAACACGGCTTGTCATATACACTATTGGCTTGGGTGAACGAAGTGAAATTGACGAAGAACTTATGTTAGCAATTGCTCAATATGGAAATGGCAGCTATCGTCACGTGGATAATATGAGAGACCTACTTGAATGGTATGGTAAACTTGCTGGGGAATTCGCAGTCGTGATTCGCGGATCTGAATAGAGATCTATCTTGGTTCAAGAGCTTGGGAAAGACCTTGAAGAGTTTCGAGATCCATTTCCTTTATCTGCTCTTCTGGTATGCCTTCAAGCATTGATTCAGGAATAGTAATTAATAACTCAGCTTTTTCTTTTCCATATTTTTTAACGAATTCTTCCATTCTAGGATCGTCATGTTTTGGCTCTTCTTCTCTTTCTTCTAATTCTGTAGATTCACTACCAGAAGATGATGCTAAGAGTGCCTCAAGTTCTTCAATTGTCAAACTTGAAAGTGTTTCATCAGAGACTGAATCACGCACCTCAGGAGGCAATTTCTTAATCAGCGAAGCTCGTGATGGACCTGCTTCTTTCTTCTTTACTTTTGTGACCTTTCTAACTTTTACTGCTTTCTTCTTCTTCTTCTCAGTAGTAGGTATTGCTACTTTGAGCTTCTGTACTAATTCTCGAGCAGAATCTGGTGTGAGACGCTTGAGATCTTCCGGGGGAAGTGTGGTGAGTAATTCATCAGGCAGCTCACTAAGGATGGATTCAACTTCATCTGACAATCCATCTACTTGTGCAGCTTTTGGGATGGCTCCAGTTTTACTGGCTTCTCCCGTCAGAAGAATTGGGGTACCTTCGAGCTCTTCGACCATCATGCTAACATCAATATCAAGATCGAAATCCTTTGAACGCCAATCCATGAATCTATTAATTGAATCAGGTCTCATTTTAATTGAAGTGAGGAGTTTAGTGATTTCTTCTTCAGGCATATCTGGGAAATCATTAATCATTTTGTCAATAGTATCTTGGGACACTCGGGCCCATAGAGGTCCGTTTAGAATTTTTGAAAGCCCTGCTGCACAATGCGATTTAACCCATGTATTTGCATCTTTTAATCCTTGTAAGAGATTTGGTATAGTTTTGGGTTGATGATAAAAAGCAAGTGCCTGTGCCGCTGCAATTCTAACATTCACCACATCATCATTCATTACTTTTACGACATCTGTGACTATATTAGGATCTGCAACTTCAATAGATGCAATTAGCGCCCTTTCACGTACAATATCAGAGGAGTCAGTAAATGCTTTTATCAGTGCTTTCATTTCACTAGCATTTGTTCTTGCTAAACGTCCTACTTCGTCAGTATCAAATTCTAGCAGTAGTTTTCTAGTGTCAGGCAATCCTACTCCTCCAATGGCATTCTTCTGCGAGTTATTCTTTTTGATATAAATACCAACTTATCTACTTGACCTTTTAATGTGAAGTAAAGACTCCTGCTTATATCACTTCGCACGACATATTTACTATTCTCGGATGTACTTTTTTTTACCGCATGAGTTTTAGGGTGGTTCAAGAACCAAAACCTCGGTGTAAATCATGAGTCATGACCGCCAATATGACGCATTGAAAGTCATTCTCTTCATGGCATTGATGCTTCTGATTGTGGAGATGTCACCAATTCTAACACATTTCTTTACAGGTGATATGTATCTACTTGTCGGTACAATAACCTTCTTTGCAACATTCTTTTTCATGTATCTTGTAATCGAGGGTTTTGTTAAGTGGGATGGTACCTCAATTACAAAATTAGGAATCGACATCGATGAAAAAACAATACATCACTTACTTGTTGGTGCTATTGCTGGAATTCTTTCAGCCTTAGTTGTTGTTGCAATTGCTTATGTATATGAAGCAAGTCTGAGACCTTTAACCGAAATAACTGCAGATCTAATCGTTTCAGAGATTATAATCACGACTCCAATAGCTCTGTTTGAGGAGCTTGCTCACAGAGGATATATCCTACCACGAATTGAAACATTATTGGGTAAAACGAGCGCAATTCTGATTAGCTCATTGTTTTTTTCGTTTCTCCACTTTAGTTGGTGGACCTTTCCAATTGTTACCCCTCTCTTAATATCCATTTTTACATTCAATATTTTCTTGGGAGGAATAATTCTTAGTTTAAGTTATTATTGGTCTGGAAGACGACTCTGGGTGCCAATATCTTTTCACTTTGCTTGGAATATGTTGGCTTACATCTTATTTCCAAGCTTTCCCAGAGAACCGGTTTTGCAACCTGAGCTCTTCCAAATTGAATGGGGAATAACTACAATAATCGGCTTTCTTTTCGGGCTCTCTCTTCTCTATGGTCTACTCTATTCAAAAAGAGAAAATAAAAGATGATGGAGTTGAAGGTCCAACTCCCTCATCAAAATTAGTGATCTTGGCCGATGACAATGTCATCTGGTCTTGCTACAATCATGGTCATTCCAGTCATTCCAACTATCACGACCTTCTCTCCTTCTCTAATGGGTGGCCCTGTTGTCTTTGCCCACCATATCTCTGCACCAGTCTTAACTTTCCCTTTTGGATTAATGTCTGTAATTGCGTGAATATCAGCATACTTGAATTGCGAATAGGCTGGCCATTGATCATAGTTCCTCAAAAATATGAAGTACAGTGCCATCATACAAAAAACACTGCCTACCATGATATACACAGTGAGTTGTCTTGTTGAATCTATTAGGATTGAAAGGAAAATTACAATGCCATATATTGGGAATAGTTTTAGAGATACTTGTGCATCAATAAAACCACCTTCTACAAAGCTACTTCCTCCCGTAAACACTGTGAACATCATGTAGAGAATGAATCCTATAACTAGAAGCATCCACCAGTCAAATACAACTGGTTCAGCTCTATTGAAGCTAGTATATACAAGCTCGAATACAAAGAGGATCAGAACTAATGGCACAGTCACTTGAGCCATTGCTTTTCCTGTAGCTGGTTCAAGCGTGATTATCATTAGTGTCAAAATTACAGCCAATAAAATAAGACCAATTAATGGGTCAATTAGGAAGTATGTCATGACCATACTCAATAATGAGAACATGATCATGACAACAAAGATCTTAATCCACGCATCCATTTTGTTCCCTCCTGTTAAGACTCATCTACTCATTTTCTGGTAGTACCTTCCCTTTGTTTGGAGGTACTCTAATACCACTGGTCCCAGCAGATATAGCAGCTGCTACTCCTGTCGTTGTTCCGACTTCAGGTATGTTTGTTGGAACCATGATGATTAGATTCGCATTCTTTGAGATCTCTTGCATGATATTCCAAGTACGTAGTACAAAACCTACCTGTGACTCTTCATATCTCTTGGCTGCTTTCAACATGTTCTCTGCTGCTTCAAGCTCTGCCGTTGCTAAGGTGATTCTTGCTCTTCTCTCACGTTCAGCCTGTGCCTCCCTACTCATGGCATCTTGTAATGCTGAAGGAATGACGACGTCTCTTATCTCTACACTTGTGACTTTGACACCCCAGTGCTCTGTCTTCTCATCGATTAGCTCCTGAAGATGCCCAGCAATCTGATCACGTTCGGATAGGAGTTGATCAAGTGTTACCTTACCTGTAGTCTCTCTGAGCGTTGTTTGAGCCGCTAACTCTACAGCTACAGTATATCTCTCAACACTAAGAATAGCCTTCTCGACATCAATCACTCGAAAGTACATGACTGCATCGACAACTACAGGCACGTTATCTTTAGTAAGTGACCTCTCAGTCTTGAATGCGTAAGTCAAAAGTCGCAGTGAGACCTTCATGGCAATTTTATCCAGAATAGGTGTCACCCAGATAATTCCTGGTCCCTTTACACTACTGTATTTTCCAAGCCTAAGGATGGCCACTCGTTCCCATTCCTTTAGTACCTTAATCGCGCTTGCAACAAACATCAACACAAAGATACCAATAACAAGTATGAGTGCCAACCATAGTGTACCAATATCAAATACTTGCAAATATTTTACTCTCCTGTCCACAACTATTGTGAAACAGAACATAGTCCTCTTGGGGCTATGAACCTATTTTATCATAGGTCTGAAATCTTAAGAAGCTTCGTCTAAATGTAAAGGTTCAAGGCGCAATGATTTGGGAGTTTCTTCAAGAAGGAAGTTCAATTGAGTACCTGAGAATGCACGTCCGAGTGTCATTAGAACTGCTGTTACAACGAGTGTCACAGCTATCCGTTCAAAGGGATATACTAGGATTGCTCCAACGAAAAAACCCGCTAACTCTGTCGGTGCTAATCCTATTGCATAGATAAACCAATATGCTCCTAATGTTGCGCCAATTAAATTATCCCCCATGAGTGCGATAAATGAAATCAACCATAAGGGTGCTAAACTTGTTTCTGGATTACTTTTTTCAAATCGGAGTTTTGTATAGATCCAAGAAGCAGTTTTGGGATTAAAGAAGAGAAGTATTAGTATCATAGCAATTGTGTGCATCCAAATGTAGATTGGCAGAATAAAACCAATTGGCGATATCAGGTACCCCATAATCCCAATTACATATATACTAAAAACCAATCCTTTCTGTTTTGTTTTTAAACATCCAGCTACAAAAGCTCCAACAACAGGCGATACTACAGGAATAAATGGACCTAATATCCCTCCAATATTGAAAATCAATACACCCAATCCTGAGCCAATTAAGACAGATAATGCACCATAAATCGGACCAAGTACAAAACCAATTACTACTGAAGAAACCAATCCCATAGAGATAAAGCCCTGTCCTCCTGTGAGTACAAAGAGTGGAATCATTGTTAAAACAAGATGAAGTGCGGCAAAGATGCCTGTTAAAGCCCAATATAATGTACCAACGCGGATATTACTTGTCATGAAATTTCCCCAATTCAATCATCTTTTTTTGGAAATCTAATGCATAGGTATATCTTCCTATATTTGAAGGTGATTAACTCAAAGGTATAATTAGAAATAATCAGCTACTCGATGACGCAGCTATCCAGAAGAAGAGACCGCCTAATATCCAGACAAAAAGACCAGCACCAAGCACTATCCCAAGTGTTGCACCTAGCCCAGAGGAACCAAGATTTACGTGCATGTTAGTGAACCTCTTGAATCCACCAATATACTTTGTTTCATATTCACAATGAAATTCTTTGTCAGTCACTGCTCCACAAATCTCACAAACATATCTGTTCTGGAACACAGCTCCAAGCAGACTATCAATATTGCACCCAATAAATGCTGTAAGAATCGAGAGTGGAATTAGAAATAGAACATATTCCATCACAATCGTACTTCCTGCAACCATGACTCCAGGAATCCAAGTAGGGGTGAAAAGTGCAAAGAGTAACGATATTACACCAATGATAAGTCCTGCAAGTAATGCAACTCCTTCTCCAAGGAGTGATACGGCACCAATAGTACCACTGGGAACTTTTCTCCTGAGATTTGTGATTAACCTTGGTTTACTCTTACTAAAGACACCGATCTCACTTGCCAATGTATCTGCGGTAGTAGTAGCTACAGCTCCAACATACCCTCCAAATAGGAAAAATGGCCATCCAGCGGCTGCAAGTTCTGGAGCGAATTGAGCAAGATACATTGCTACAGAGAACATCATCGGTATAATTCCACTGCCAAAAACATTAACCCATGATCTCTTCCCTTTCCCTTCCTGTGCAACATTCTTTTGTATTTTGGCTTTGTATTTATATTTCGTAGCTATGCCTGCACTCATGAAGAAGAATAGAATAATGACGAAGGCGGGAACGCCTCCTGTATACCAAATAGTGAATCCAACAACAAACGCACTGATTAGACCTGATATATCAACAAAATGAAGCTTGTAGGCAAGGATACCCACAATTCCCATTACCAATAATCCGGATACAACCGGATGAGTAAACATCTCGAACAATCATGTCACATCCTCTGTAATTAATTGGTCCTCAAACTTTGGTCATATCATTGTAAATTTCTTTGAATGTTCTATGAGCATATATCATATCCTAGTGAATGCCCGATTATCACTCAACGGGCAGAAGATTGCATTTATAGCTTTGCCTAAGGAATGATTGTTGTTCAAGAATAAATAGACAATATAAGAATTCTTATGTGTAATGTCGGCATGTGACGAATGATGATTACACGAATTTATTATCGTCAATGGTCGTAATTTCTCTAGACGCTACAAACGAAATTATGATGGTTTATTTTGTGTTTTAAAGAGTTATGAGTGTTATATGATTATATAATTCTATGGTCAACTAATAGATAGTGAATTGCTTTCGAATCACGTCAAAAGCTCTATTTGGTAGCAATCTGGAGTCCTGCGATATTTCTGCATCAAGATAATATCCAGTCACAACATCTATTGGTGGAGTCAACCATTTTATTGAAATCGAGTTATTCTTTTCTGATGATAATGGGATAAGATATTCTTTCACAATCTCACGTTTTGAGACAACTCTAAGGGTCAGCATTAGTTTTTCCATACCTTCTCTTATGCTTTCCACATTTGCAACAATTTCAACAGGTGTTAACCTGGCAACGAGACCTGGTATCTCTTCTCCTGATTCATTCTTTATTGAGAAATGAACTTTGAAGAACGGCGTTTCAATTGCTTTAATTTTGAACCTTTGAGAATGGCTGCATGACTGAGTTCCACATTGAAGTGTAGCAGTCAAATGAGCAGTACTCATTTCTGCTCCTAATGGCACTCTAAATGATACAGGAATCATCTTTGGTTTCGTGGATGTTAATGCAACTTGCCTATCCATTATTTTGGTATTACCGTATACTGATTCTAGTTCAATTGAGAGGATACACTCAATAGTCTTTTCGCTATTACCGAGGATACGAGCTGTGAAAAGCAATGCCTGATCAGGGAGTACAAAATTTGGAAGTCCAATAAAATCAATACTTGCTATATCTACAGAGGGACCTCCAAAGAGGTCGATGACCACAGACCTTCTATCCATTAATTTATCCGCATAGCTAAGTTCTGAAATGAGAGTCACTGTTTTTGGTGTTTCTGATGTCTTTGGTGCGGGAATTACCAATGGACCAAATGATAATGAAAGATTCTTGTTCTGTCTTACTGTCTGTCGAAATACAACATGCCTCTCACCATCTGGAAATACGAACGACATAGTTAGAAAAGCTGGATCTCCTTGCTCTGTATTTCTTCTAATGCGTAACCACCCTGATATACGGCCACCAATATGTGACTGCTGAGGGACTCTAAGTGAATCAATATTGACACGTATTGTGAGATACTCAATGGTAAATCTATCAGAACTTGCGGAAGCAACTACCTCTCCACGATACATGATTTCAGCTCTGATGATCCCATAACGGTCTGCTTGATTTTCAAAAGTTATTTGTGGCACTCGCCAATGAAAACCATACTCAATGCCAATAAAATCTTCATAAAGTATCTCATCAATGCTAATTATCTTTCCAGAGTCCGATACAAAATTGATTGATAATCGGGCGGATTTATTTATGGACTTGCTTCGATCATTGACAATGACTGTGCCTGATATTAATTCTCCAGACAAATAGTTAGTCTTCAGATTAGGCTCGATAATAATCTGAGGTCCCTTTCGTACAAATCCTATATAGAACGGTTTAGACCTTGTTTCAGCTATCTCTATTCCATCTTGATTGATGAGCTTCATTTGAAGGACACATCTCTCGACACCTTCAGCAGCATCCTGCGGAATAATCAGATGAGGTAGATTTGCACTATCGAGAAGTGTAATCTCTCCCGCATCTATCTCAAGATCCTCTGTTGAACTAGATATTATTCGTTCAAGGTTTGGTGCTAAGACATTTATTTTACACACGACTTTGGATTTACGTGGGTAATTAGTTTCTATCTCTCCACTGAAGAGAATAGGAGTCTTACCATCTGCAAACTGTGTGGTTGTTCGTGGTTTTATTGTGGCGTTAACCCAATACATGTTAATTGTACTGGCTAAATTAATTTGCCTTCCAGCGAAACCTATCTCAGCAATTACGTTGTATGCAGTGATTTCTCTCTTTGTCGGAAAACTGATTCTTAAAACATGAATCTCACCTGCTTCAATGAATGGAATTGATAGAACATTATTATCAATGGCTGTTCGTTCTAAATCCTCAATTGAATATGAAACTGAGATATTATCCAGATCTCTTCCTGTTGAATTTCGAATCAAGATGGAGAATTCTGCATTTTGCCCTGCAAATGTCCTGTCTATCTCTGTCACAATCTCAGGTTCTAGACCTTTCCACCAACATAGCCATGTTGGCAAGCGAGGAGTTCCTTCAATAGGATCATAAAGCCAATTAGTACTGCATTCACGTGTGACTTCTGTGAGTCGTTTCAGTAGTGTGACCATGTTAAAATCAGATCTGGCATACACATCTATTTGGTAGTCTGCGCCTGTCGTTCTTGGTAGGGAAAAATCGCTCCCAAATATAGACACAAGAATTGCTTGCATAAACGGATTCTCAACGATTTTTAGTTCTTCTAACTCGTTTTTGATAAGATAAAACATGGAGATGATTGCATCCCCTAGGTATCGATTATGTTTTGACAGATTGATCGAACCATCATCCTCAATTTGATAATTGTAGATATTGAAGAACTCATCTTCGCCCTCTCCTACTCTAAAAGCCCCCCATAGACCAGCTGTAATTGCTGATAACCGATTAGCAGCAAGGGTACTTGCTCCTACATCAGGAATACTTATTCCCTGTTCAACCATTCTCTTGGCTTTCAATGACAACGCTTGGATTATGAGTGCAAGCCCTACTCTCCTTGGAATGCTGAGTTGAGTATCACATATACGAATTTCGACTGTTCCATAATCTGTGTATGGGTACATATCTACCATGCGTGCGTAACTTCTATTGACATGTTTTGCAAAAGCTTCTTTGTCAGATTTTGTTATGTATGGTATTAATTCAAATTCATTTGTTGGCCCCATCTGTGTTGTATTCTTGAAGAGTCTGATTGATTTCTTGCATTTTGGAGCTCGCACAATTCCACTTTCATCAATCGTTATCTCATCAGTGGGTTTTTTATTTTCAAAGGGTGAATTTACAGACAATGCTATGAGATGCGGAATGAAATTACGAATCATATTGTAAATAGCTATCTTTGCACCTTCACTAGTTTCTGAACTAAGGATATGGTGATGCTCTCCAAAAGATAAATTCCGAAGATATTCTTGAGTCGGATTTAAACCAGTTGAGATTAAGATTGCTTGTGATTCTTTAGGCAATGATTCAAAAGATACCGCTATGAGCGTTTGAATCCACCAAGCAAGCTCTTCAAGTGAAGTGCAAGGTGGAGTTGCAATCTCAAGTATCCAAGTTATCGTAGTCACATTGGGATCGCGCCCAAGCAGCGTGAACTCTTTTGGCGTTCCTGCTGGATCTAAATATGTAACAACAATCCTAGAACCTCTCTCCCCTTCTTCAGTCTGAGCGGATTGTATATACTTGTGTCTGATTGATTCAACTGAAGATGCTCTTATTTTTCTGTCTAGAAGTCTTTTCGCTCCCGAAACAATCTTATCGAAGACTTCAAGGATGTCTTCGCCTCTTATCCAGTTGCCATCTTTTTTAATAATCTGAAGTTCAACCTCAATACCATGCGGAAATGGTAATTGCATTTCAGCAGTATTTGAGATTAATTCCATTCTTCTCACCTATATTGTAGAAAATGCTTGTAGAATGAAACCTACTTGTTTCTCATTCTCAGCTAGCTCTTTTGATAACGTAATTTCAAAGACTGTAGTATTGCCTGTCTTTCCAACCGATTCCAAGAGGTGATAGATGAGTAATCCTCCACCATATTCACCACTATCTTCGTATACCCTCAAACCTTGTTGCTCGAGGTTGGTCGTAAGTTTTTTCAATTCTTGCTCTTCTAAATTTGAATAGCGTCTGCCAATTACTAAGATATTGTGTGGATTCAAAATCTTAGGCATACTCCCCCATCTTAGGTTAATGATAAATCGAGGTGTTTTTTTCAAAAATTCCGATTCGATAATCTTCAGAATTGAGTCACAAGTGTTTCTCGATTCATTCCTATCAGCGGCCATAATGATGGAGGGTATTTCTAGTCCTTTTCCTTGTTGTGCCTCTAATGACTTCGATAATGGGTCTCCTCTAATCAGACTTGTTACTGAACAGATAATACCATTTGCTATTCCTCGTTTGAAGATTCCACTTGATGAAAAATCAATCACTCTAAGTTCACGTAATACAGGTTTGAGGGAATCATTGATAACTATTAATTTCTCTAGAACCTTTGTCAGCGCAGAATCTGCTCTTTCAAGCTCTTGAAAAAGACTATTATCTCTATTTGATTTATTCATAACCTTGTACAGCTCTCAGAGTTTTCTCAATATATTAGAGACCAGTATTGATGTTATTATCTTTATTAGTCTCAGAGAGATTGCTATTCTTAATCATCTTGTATCAAAGTCAGAAGTTCAGCAATCTTAGTTCTGAGTTCCTTTAGTCGATACCAAGTTGACTCCCTGCCACTTTGTTCTGTGAGTTTGCGAATTAGAATATTGTAATCCATTCCTTCAAGATCCTGAAGCAGTATTAATGCACGATTCGACTTAAAATGCGACTCATTTACTCTTCCATCTTTGAATCTCGTTAATAGCGGTTTAAGAGCTCTCTCTGCAGAGTCTATCTCTATTAATGCTTGACGATAATGTGTCTTTTGGTCTTTCATGCCATAACCTCCGATTAGAGGAGTCATCCCTGTTCCCAAAGAGCTCTTTCCAATTTCGTCAAGTTGATCCATCGCCTTTTGAAAAAACTCATCACCATTAATTAAGCATTTTCTAATAGCTTTGAGAATTCGAGATCTGTCCATATCTTCAGTCATCGAATCACCTTAATACCTGGAACAAGAAAAAGGAATCGAACACGGGTGCAAGGGAAACACCCGTGCATTTCAATTCTAAAGTTGTACTTCTGGTAATTCGCCTGCAAAATGACACGCGACAAAGTGTCCATCACCCATGTCCCTGTCTTCTGGTACTTCTCTCACACAGATTTCTTGTGCGTAAGGGCACCTTGGGTGGAATCGACAACCGGAAGGAACGTTGATAGGACTCGGTGGTTCTCCTTTAAGTGACTCAACTCTTCGTTTTACTGTCGGGTCTCCTGAGGGTACTGCTGATATCAACGCTCGAGTATAAGGATGTAGAGGATTGAATGCAACCTCATGTGATGGACCTAATTCCATAATTTTACCCAAGTACATAATACCGATTCGATCAGCAATATATGTCGCAACAGCAAGGTCATGAGTAATGAATAGGTATGTTAGTCCCAACTCCTCACGTAAATTCAACAATAAGTTTAGAATCTCAGCACGAATTGAAACATCAAGCATTGATACAGGTTCATCTGCAACCATGAATTCAGGATGCAGGATGAGCGCACGTGCCACGGAGATTCTCTGTCTTTGACCTCCTGATAGTTCGTGTGGATACCTATCAATGTAATCTGCTGCAGGTGTCAATGCAACACTTTCAAGAGCCTCCAATACTCTTAGTCTTCTTTGACTCGGAGTAAGTGGAATTTTGTGAACCATAAGTGGTTCCTGTACAATATTGTATATACTCTGTTTTGGATTTAGAGATTCGTATGGATCTTGGAATGTAATTTGCATGCGCTTTCGTAGTTCCTTGATCTCATTCCTATCAAGGGTAGCTAAGTTTTGCCCAGCATAGAGTACTTCTCCATCAGTCGGAATCTCTAGATGGAGAATACATCTACCTGTGGTAGTCTTACCACATCCTGATTCTCCTGCAAGAACAAGTACCTCTCCTTTTTTGATATCAAAAGAAACTCCATCAACTGCCTTCACGAAGAGTTCTTGACGGTAAAGCATCGAAGAGAGAAAGCCAGTATTAACTGCAAACCACTTACGCATATGTTTTACGGAAATCAGAGTTTCACCATCTCTAATATCATCCGATCCCTGTAGTATTCTTGATTCATCAATAGTCATCATAAATCACTCCAAGTCTACTTTTATTTCTCCTCTCAACTGTTCAGCAAAGTGACAAGAAACAAACCTATCTGGCTCGATCTCTAGCGGTGCAGGATCTTCTTTTGAGCAAATGTCCTGTGCGTATGGACATCTTGGATGGAATCTGCATCCTGACGGTGGTTCAATAAGATCTGGTGGCGAACCGGGTATTGATGTCAATTGCTTCTTCTCTGCTTTTATCATACTTGGAATTGCACCAACCAAACCTGTAGCATATGGATGTATAGGATCTTTAAAGACTGATACGACATCTGCTAGTTCAACAATTTTTCCAGCATACATAATTGCTGTCTTATCACAAGTTTCAGCAATGACACTTAGGTCGTGCGTTATCAAGATGAGTGACAGACCCAAATCTTTCTGCAATTTTTGCATCAGCTTAAGAATCTGAGCTTGAATTGTAACATCCAAAGCCGTTGTTGGTTCGTCTGCAATTACCAAGTCTGGATTACAAGCAAGAGCCATGGCAATCATTGCCCTTTGACGCATTCCTCCTGAGAATTCATGAGGATAGTTGTGAATACGACCAGGGTCTAGACCAACCATTTCAAAGAGCTTTGCACAGCGATCAAGAGCCTCTTCTTCAGTCACATTTTCGTGCATCAAGATAGCTTCAGCAATCTGTTCTCCAATTTCAAATACGGGATTCAATGCATTCATTGCACCTTGGAAAACGATAGCAACGTTCTTCCACCGGATGTCCCGCATCTCTTTTGCGGTCTTACGAATTAAGTCGTCACCCTTGAAATACACATTTCCTCCGACAATATTCGCTGCAGGTGGCAACAGTTGCATAATCGAGTATGCTAGGCTGCTCTTACCACAACCTGACTCTCCTGCCAATCCGACTGATTCGCCTGGCTCCAATGTCAAGGAAACGTCATCGACTGCTTTCACAAGACCTTTCTGCGTTTGATAATACATTCGCAGGTTTCTGATGTCTAGCAGGGGCATGTTTCTACACTCCGTCGAGCCGATAGTGGCCCATAAGGTGAGGCAGTTGTCTCACCCTTATTGAGGTACGACTCCTTTAGGGTCGGCTTAAATATGTTGCTTTCCGCGACATTTACAATTCAATATAGTTTATATCTTACTT
This sequence comes from Candidatus Thorarchaeota archaeon, assembly GCA_004524595.1. The sequence continues at coordinate 33,748 of SDOA01000022.1, forward strand.
TCGCTAGGCTCAATTAGAAAAAGTAAAAGGCACAACAATATTCTAACTTAGTGTGAACAAAATGTCTAGTAGACGTGTACGAGCTTTTCCCCGCACAAAGAACAAACCACAGAAAAGAATTCTTCTAATTCCATTTGTACTGACATTTGGTGGATATGCAATGACCTCTGTTCCTCTCCTTGGATTTATTGGTACAATCATTGCATTGACTGGTGTTCTAACATTGTTCTTGGTTGGTACGGTCTACGCTGATCTCTGGGCTGCTCATAGGAGAACTCAGCAATTAATAAAGGAGAGAGAAATTCGACAAGGTGAAACATCAACTGAAGACATTGAGGCTCCTGAAATTGAGGATCCTTTTGAAGAGACGTATGATTCAGAGTGAGTATTAACAACCTCCCCATCAAAACTGATATTATTAAATGTCAACCCGAACTATTTTTGCTACCTGAACCAATTCCTTTTTTAAGCTAATATCAAGGAGAAATTCCATCTAAATGCGACAAAACGATGGTCTGATATATTCCATTATGATGACAATCTCAATGTGTACTGTATCAGATTGTCTATAATTGGAGGATAACATTTGTCCGAACCCGAGAAGAATTGGAAAGATAGCAACTGGTACGTCAGTATTACAGGTTTCTGGAGACAATTTCGTAAGCATCGAATTGGACTCCTTGGACTAGGTCTGATTTTGGTTTTCATTGGTATGGCTGTCTTTGCTCCATACCTAGTAACACACTCTCCGATTCCCCAAGATAAGGTGGCCCCAACTTATCTTGCCCCTTCATGGTTGGCTGTGTTCGATTCAAACGCTGTCATTACTGATGATTATTTGGATGATCCATATTTGGAAAAAGAACCTGTGATGGGTGTTAATGGAACAAGTGATGAGTTCAGTTTTGCATATCAACCTATTAATGAATTTAGCAATATTAGCTATGTTAATTTGACGTGGGCTCATACACCTGGGACGAAATTAGATTACAGGTGGAATGATACACTTACTGGACAAGACCCTGACAAGGTGTTTGCTGATTACAATGATTTTGCCTACTTTGATCAGAATGTCACCTGGCCATGGAATGCAAGACCAAGTGACGTGAATATGTCGATATCCTTTGCTACCTTTAGAACTGGCGACTTTGCTCAGGGGGCTCAACCATCAAATCATCTCATGTTTCGAATTTATGTATGGATGATTGACTCAAGTGGTGATTGGACACGTGTTTACGAGTCAAGAGTCGCAACCTACACTGAGTTAGTTGAAGAAAAACGAATTAGCCTGAACTATTATAGTATAAGGGATGTTTTTGGTGGAATGGTTTCAGTAAATAATACTCCTCAAGAAGATCCTGAGGACACTTTTACAGTGCGAGTCGGTCTCGCGCCATTCTATCGGTTCGAGAGTTATCTCGGGGTTGAACCTTGGACCTTCTATAATGGGTCTGTAACTCTAAAAGTAACTCAACTAAAAATGGTAGCTTATGGTGAATATTTCGGCATTCTAGGAACAACCAACTGGGGTGCAGATGCTTATTCGCAGCTTGTTTATGGCAGTCGTATTTCATTAGTAATTGGTATCCTTGCAACAGCACTGTCCACAGCTGTCGGTGTGATTGTTGGAATGGTCGCAGGTTACTTTGGTGGAAAAATCGATGAAATTCTTATGAGATTGGTCGACTTCTTGCTTGTCATTCCAGGATTACCTTTGATGATGGTGCTTGCAGCATTCCTCGGTCCATCCATACAAAACATCATCATCGTAATTGCCATACTCGGATGGACGGGCACGTCTCGGTTGATTCGATCTCAGGTTTTAGCAGAGAAAAATAAAGCCTATGTTGAGTCTGCACGAGCCATAGGTGCATCAGACACTTACATCATGTTCAAACATATTCTTCCTAATGTAACACCAATTCTCTTCGCAAACATCACACTTGGTGTCGTAGGAGCAATCCTCTCTGAGGCAGGTCTTTCTTTCCTCGGTTTGACTTCTCCTGAGGACCCAAGTTGGGGAAGAATGTTAGCTGATGCTAGAACAGGTGGCGCATTCACCCTCGGCGCATGGTGGGTAGTATTATTCCCCGGTCTGATGATCACTCTACTATCCTTGGCATTCACTTTTGTTGGCCATTCGATGGACCAAGTACTGAATCCACGGTTACGTGAGAGGTAAGAATTGACATAAGGGTGGAGACCTCTTAGGTATCCTCCCTCCTCTTTCTTTTTTCTATTTTCTTTCTGCAAGCCTTGAACACTAGGCTTATTAGGAAGAATTATAAAAAATCATGAGTCAGTACTTAGTATCACTAGGTACTAATCGTGAAAAAATGGAGATAGTCTGAGAATGGGACTTCGAGAATATATCATTCGACGAAGCATCTACATGTTCCTCTTGGTAGTAGCTGTTGTATGCTTCAACTTCTTCCTTTTTCGACTGCCTACCTTCTTGTACGGAGCTAGTCCAGTTAGCCTAATGCTCAGCGATGAACTTCGTCGTAATCTAACACAGGATTTGCTAGAACAGATGTTTGCCAATTTTGGTCTAGTACCTGAACCAGATATATTCGATTGGATCTATATGTTCTGGCGGTACATTGTCAGTATGTTCACAGGCAACTTTGGTGTTTCATTCCTAACACAGCGACCTGTAATTGATTCAATTGTTGAACGTCTCCCAAACACTCTTCTGTTAATGGGTACGTCATCAATGGTTGCAATACTTCTAGGTATTTGGACTGGTGTTAAGGTGGCTGCTGATCCTGGTTCAAGAAAAGATGTTGGCGCTGTCACTGTAGCTTTATTCATCTACGCGCTTCCTGTATTCTGGCTGGGGATGATGCTTCTGCTCGTCTTTGGTTATATGGTTCCAACGTGGACCCAGGCAAATTGGGGCATATATATCGGATTCCCACAATTTGGTACAATCAGTTATGAAGTGTGGGAGGTTGCTAGAACACATCCATTCGGTGCATTGATGGTGGCTGGTGATATCTTGCACCACTTATTCCTACCTATGATCACCCTTGGTGTTGGTGGATATGGTGGATATTTCTTGTATATGAGAAATAATCTGATAGATGTCATGACAGAAGACTACATCCTTACAGCTAGAGCAAAGGGTCTTGATGAGAATCAAGTTCTGTACAAACATGGTCTGAAGAATGCTATGCTTCCAATGGTAACAATCATTGCAATGAACTTTGGATTCCTTATTAATGGCGCAACGTTGACAGAAACTGTCTTTACGTGGCGTGGGCTGGGAAGGTATATCTTTGATAGTCTTCTATTGAGTGACTATCCAGCTATCCAAACTATATTCATGATTATTGCAATAACAGCAATATTAGCAAACTTTGTTGCAGACTTATTGTACGGGGTACTGGATCCACGAATCAAGTATGGGTAGTCGAACATTATGAGTTGAGTCGATTTCTAGACTCACTCATACTCTTTTTTAATCATATTTTTGTATCTCTCTGCATCCTATCTATACAACTATAGAATTTATTTTAATGTTCTATTTTTTTATTCAATACTTGATTGATTAGTTCTTGTGTGCTGTTTCATGTTACACATCGGCTTCGCGATACACAATGCTTTTATTGCTCACTTTCTGTCTTATCTTATCCGAATTCGACTCGGAACGGAAAGGAGATAGAGAGAATATGCTTACTAATCGTACTAAGCGTTTGGTAGCTTTCGCCTTAGCCGCAGCTTTTATTTTTATGGCGGTATCACCTGCATTGTCAGTAGCAGCTGACATTCCAAGTGATATCAAGATAGGTCCATATGTTGATAAAATCGTGTATAAGGTGATTGCTAATCAAGACCAGAGAATTCTGGCTCTCCAATCTGGCGAGATAGAAATGGACAATAGTTTCTTTGATCCAAACTATATCGACATATTGGAAGAAGATCCTGATATCAGTATCTTTAGTGCACTACGAAATGGTTATGGCCACTTCACAATAAACTGTCGTGATGGTGGAGATGGTGCACTGGCTGATGCAAGAGTGAGACGAGCTTTTGCGTATGCCTTTGATAAGACTGCTGTCACAGACACAATCCTGAACGGTTTCTCACAGGAACACGACTCCCTCGTACCTTATCCAAATGGTTTTTGTATCGAGGATGAGCTTGCGTGGCACTACTATGATGACCAGAGCGCAATAGGAAATGCTATCCTTGATGCAGCTGGTTACGCCTTTGTTGGTGACTACCGTGCAATGCCCGGTACTGGTGCACCAATTCAGATCACCATCCAATATGGTTCTGCCTCTGAAGAGATTGCTGGTGGTACTGCTCAGATCGGTGTTGACGCTCTTCGTCGTCTTGGCTTCAATGCAGATAGACAGGCTACAGACTTCAACGCGTACATCTCAATGCTGGACAGCCATGGTGACTATGATATTATCTTCTATGCATTAAACTTCTATAGCAACGATGTTGACTGGCTTGCCTACGAGTTCTGGTCAGAGTATGCAGATGTTCCATATCAGAACCCGACCAACTTTGTGAATGCAACCTACGACTCATATAGAGATGATCTCCTCTATGGAACAACCTACGAGGAAGTCTATGAGGCTGCTGCTGAGATGCAGAGAATCCTCCATTACAATGTCCCAAGAATTGTCTGTTATGAGAACACCTACATGCAAGGTTACAGAAATGATCAATTCACTGGTCATGTCGCTGACCTTGGTAGATACATCGTCGGTCCATGGACAATGAGAAAGATCCACAAGCTTGATGGTACGTTCGGTGGTACAGTTAATATTGCTCTTGGCGAGGAGCCAGATAGCTTTAACATCTACACAACTAACTCTGCTTATTCTGCAGCAGTTCTAGAAAATCAATGGCCATCACTGTACTCTTTTGCACCAGACCTTAGCCCGTTTCCTGATCTGGCTGAATCTTTACTCACAGAGACCCATACAGACAATCCTGCTGTTCCTGAAGGACACACACGGTTCACAGTTGATATCATCCAGAATGCAACTTGGACCGACGGAACTCCATTAACGGCTGAAGATGTTGCATACACATTCACGTATGCATTTGAAAGCTTTGAATATGGTAATCCAGCAGGGACTGATATTGGTGACCTTGTAGCTGCATTTGCGCCAACTACATATAGAGTAGTTGTGGAGTTCAGTACTGAATCATACTGGCACTTCAGTAACTTTGCTTACGACACAGTCATTCCAAAGCACATCTTCCAAGAGATTGGATTTGAGGGTTGGAACACGTGGAATCCAGTATTTGATCCATTAGAGCCAAATGTGAACTGTGGACCCTTCACCATCACCGACTTTGAAGCTGGTGAGTTCTATGAAGTAACATGGAATCCATCGTTCTACTTTGCTCCCGATAGGACAACAGAAACCACAACCACAACTACCACAACCACAACTACCACAACCACAACTACCACTACAACAGTCCCAACATTCGATGCTACATTAGCTATCGTTGCTGGTGCTGTCGGTGCAGCTGTTGTTATTCTAGTTGGTGGATTTGTCCTGCTCAGGCAGAAATAGTTTAAACAGATTATAGGGGACTCATGTCCCCTCTCCCCTCTTTTTTCAACAACCACTTATTCTTCATATCAGAATGATTTGTATCATTGCGTTGAAGAGAGCATCTTTAATAGGAATCACACAGGCAAAGTTGAGGTTTCGCGATAGATGGTGATAAACAGGATAAGGATGAAATTAATCGCTGTGTCTGTGTTACCACTTATCATTGGTGCTCTACTAGCATATATGTTGCTGGATGCTGCTCTGATTGGTGAAGTTCTTATAGCAAATTCAAGGAATTTTTCAATTGAATCTGTTGTCATTCAGTCTCTTGTGTCAACTGGTCTTGGTTCTTTAATAGTAGTATCCATTTTTTATATGATTCAACGGAAAGGATCTGGCGCAAAGAAGGCACTTGTATCAATAATAGTCTCTCCGTTATTGACAATTTCCTTTTACCTGTTAGGTCAATCCCTTCTTCTTATCCTCTTTAAGAGCACAACACCATCAATTTGGGCAAGTCTCTTGTCTCTTGCATCGCTTGGAGTCTTTCTGATGTCCTTTGTCTTCATCATCACTGACTCAATACCTCCATTTCTCAAGAATTTCTTTGTTATATTTTATGGAAGTATTTTTGGTACTTTTCTTGGTGTGATCTTCATTACAGCGAGTATGTTCGTTTTAGTAATATCTGTAGTTTTTGAAGATTACTTTCTTTCACGGTACACCTCATCAACCCAAGAAGCATTTCTTAGTGATATTCCAGGAGAGGATCCTTTTGATTTTACAAGAATACAAACAAAGAATATTGCAGTAGGTGTTGGTGACTATCTTGCATTTTCTTTAATTTCAGCGCATTCATTATTATTTTTCCCTCTACATGTCTGGGCTATGTCCATGCTTCTAGCAACCATTGGCATAGTAATTAATGCAACCGTCTTCGTAAAAGAGGAAGAAATTCTACCTGCCATACCACTCCCTGCAATACTTGCTCTATTTCCTTGGGTGGTTCACCTTCTTACATTATCTATATTCTAAAGAACTGCGTGGAGCGCAAGTCAAATATGAGATTCATCATGATTTTGGATGTGTGATATGTAATGATTTCAAGAGAAAGAACACAGAATATAATTGTGGCTGCAACAATCATTGTTACGATTATAAGCTCAAGCTTTTTAGTGAGCAACGCGACTTATTATGCAGGGACATATACATTAATCGGAAATTTTGATATTACTTTTGAAGAGTTAGTAATTAGTAATATCGACCCACTCAATAGTTCAGTAAATCCGCATCTACAATTTAGATTCACCATAACATCTGACTCACATTATGA
>SDOA01000023.1 GCA_004524595.1 Candidatus Thorarchaeota archaeon
CCATCTGCAGGACCTGAGATATTTGCTGGACTGAGAATTGGCTTTGGAATTGGTTGGATGTGTCTTGTTGCTGCAGAGATGATTGGTGGACGTGTAGGTCTAGGATACCTCATCTGGATAATGCAACAAGTTGGGCGGACTGGAGCAGTCATCTCAAGTATGCTTTTGATTGGATTGATTGGATTCATGATAACATACTTTTTCCTCAGAGTTGAGAGGAGTCTGCTCAAGTGGAGACAGGCTGTTTCAGTCTAGTTCTGACCATTGCTTTCTCCTGTTCAACTTTCAGAACATCAAGAATCTGACTTCGATAAGCAAGGCATTCGTGGGATGTTCTTGTTCTTGGTTTAGGAATCTCAATAACATATTCAGCAATGACCTTAGCTGGAATGTTACTCAAGACAAGAATTCTATCTGACATGAATACTGCTTCATCTACATTGTGTGAGACAAAGATGATTGTAGAACCTGTCAGTTTTTGAATTCGTAGAAACTCCTCCTGCAGATAATTTCTAGTCTGAGCATCAAGATTGGACAATGCCTCATCTGCAACAAGGATGTCTGGTGTCACTATCAGGCTTCTTGCCATCTCTGTCTTTCGTGCTTGACCACCTGATATCTCGTGAGGAAAATTATCTTCAAGCCCCTCCATTCCTACAATCTGAATAATATCGTTTGATCGTTTCTTTCTCTCTTCTCGAGGAACTCCGTTTATTTCCAGTCCAAACTCGATATTCTGCCTGACCGTTCTCCAAGGAAAGAGTGACTCTTGTTGGAAAATATACCCTACACAATTGTGTCCTGTTTTGACCTCTCTCCCATCTATAAAGACCTGTCCTTCATCTGGTTCCAACAATCCTGCAATCATTTTTAGAAGAGTTGTCTTCCCACAACCACTTGGTCCGAGAATACTTAGAAGTTCACCCTCTTGAACTTCAAAACTTATATCGTCAACTACTTGAATTTCGTCTGCATCTCCATTCTGGTATGATTTAGTCAGATTCTGGACCTTGAGTTTGGGCATTTTCCATCCATATTTGTTGTAGAATCCTTCTCTGTTAAATGCTATGTTGTTAACAGCCAATTTGGATAGGGGGAGGCTGACCGCACAAAGTAAAAAAAGGCACCAATAACATTCTGTAGTAGTATTGGACACCAGTATCTTTAACAGAATATACTATCTGACTGGTATTGTATGTCCACTCTACAATCTGGAAGGTTACAGCCTTGGGTTCACCGAAAATTCTGTTCGAAATAGAAGAAGACGAGAGTACTAGTGCAATTGCAGTTGGTGATATAACGGGATCGGGTCTTGCCGAGCTCTGTACAGGTGGACGGGATGGCGTTCTCCGACTCTATGATGCTAACAAATCTGAGATTGCATTTCTTGCTCAACATGATGTTGGTGGAAGTATTCTCTCTATCAAGATTGCAGATGCTAATAATGACGGTCAGATGGAAATCATCATTGGTCGAGCTCTTGGTCCTACTGAGACCCCAGGCATTGATGGTACGGTCCAAGTCTATCGATTTGCTCTTAGTGGTCAATTAGAAGTCATTGCACAATATCCTGTTGATAAATTTGTGACTACAGTCCATGTGACAGATGTCACCGGGGATGAGAAAAACGAGATACTCGTTGGAGGGAGTGATTCCACTCTACGAATACTTCAGATGGACACTGATAATAACATCACTGAATTCTGCAAGTACAAATTGGATGATATGCCTCTTGCAATTGGTACATGTGACATCATCGGCGATGAGATTGAGGAGATTGTGGTAGGAAACCGTGATAAAACGCTCAGAATCTTCAAAGTCCATGATCATTCTGTAGAACAGATTGAGGTTCTTGAGTTACCTTCACCTGTTGTTTCTCTTGCTTCAGGAGACATTCTTGGTGACAGAAAGATGGAACTTGGTGTGGTCACCAGAGACGGTTCTATTCGCGTCTATCGAAATGAGGAGAGCAAGTTTGACCTCTTCTCAAAACTGGATAATGTGAATGCACTGTCAATCAGAATCGCAGAAATGAATGCAGACCACATGGACGAGATTGTTGTTTCCACACAAGACCATAAGATACGCTTCTATAATCTCTATATGGCTGACCTGATAGAGCTTGCGACAATTGACATTGGCAAAAAAATTCTGTCAATTAACGTAGGTGATGCAGGCGGTGATGGCAGGAAAGAAGTACAAGTCGGTGTTTCAGATGGTCCTCTGAAAGTGATAGAGGGACTCTACAAAATTATTCCAACTTTTGATGTCAGTCCAGATGCAAAGGCTGGTACAGCACTCAAAGGAACCATCACAGTCTATAATGTCAGTGATGAACCAGTTGCTGGTATCTCAGGGAAGATCTATCACTTTCCAAAAGACCACATGGATGTTGAACCCCAGCAGTTACGATTTGATCTTGCTCCTGGTGAGGCTAAGTCTGTTGATGTACAGCTTCTGCCAAAGGCTGAGGGCACTGTGATTATCCGCCCCATTGTCTTAATGTGGACAGACACAAACGGACAGGTTAAACAGGTGACCACTCCTGAGACCGCTATTCTAGTTGAAAAAGGAGAATTCATGGCAGCAGCAGCAGATATTGCCCCTGTGCCAATTGAACCAACTTCCACATATGAACCACCTGAGAGCATTATTGAAGAAGATTCACCTTTCGGTCCTGTCATTGGTACGGGATTTGGTGGCATAGAAGTGAAGGAAGCAGCATCAAAGATTCTCGAAGAAACCATGCCTGAGGATAGTTCTGATACATTGAAGGCCGCTGAACAACTCCTCGACCAACTCTTTGGTGCTGAAGAAGCCACATCCGCAATGACTGAGATTGATGATGTCGCGGCGCTCATTGCTGAACCAACTCCAAAGGAGACTGCTGTTGCTGCTGCAGCGGCTGACAATGAGAGTGCGTTGGTCTCGGAAATAAAGAATCGACGACCAAAACCTCCACGACCCGGTCAACAGGCAGATACCTATCAGTACCTGTTTAAGCTCATGGTCATAGGAGAAGGTGCAGTTGGGAAGACCACACTTGTGAATCGTTATGTCACAGGGACCTTCGAACGTGACTACAAGACAACTATCGGTTCACAATTTGCAGTTAAATTGACCCACATCTCACCCCCAGAGGCTGATTATGCCACGGGAATCAAGATCCAAGCGTGGGATGTTGCAGGCCAGGCACGCTTCAAAGCAGTCCGCAAGATGTACTACTCAGGCGCCGCAGGTATCATCGTGGTCTTTGATGTGACAAGAAGACGTTCCTTCACTGAGCTATCCAAATGGATACAGGAGGCTGATGAGTCGATTGGAGTCCGTGTACCCATGCTCGTTGTTGGGAACAAGACCGACTTACCTGATCGAGCAGTACCATCAGACGAAGCAAAGCGTTGGGCTGAAGACCAAGGATTTCTCTACATGGAATCCAGTGCAAAGACTGGTGATGGTGTTGCTGACATGTTCACAGTTCTTGCTGAAATCATGTGGCGAGAGGCTCGACTTCATGTCGATGGTAAGAAGCGCGAAATATAGTCTAGCTGGCACAGGTCGCCAACATGGTAGATTCAATCTGCTCTTTATCCAAGACTTGGATATCTCTCCCTCAGCGGAGCGACCTGGATTGGTACAGTGACACCAGACACTACTCCCGAGACTATGAGAACCAATGCAGTAGTAACAGTTCTGGCATCGTTTGATTTTAGACAACTTTTCTGACACAACTGGTGGTTCTGGCTTCGGTGTCTTCTTTTTGGGTTCCACTGGAGTGATTTGTTGGTCCTTTCGATGTTTCTGAAGAGCCTTTTTCGCTTCTTTCTTCAACATCATCTCAACATATTCTTCGTCGTTAATGAATTTCGTTTGCTGGACCCCACCATTCTCATCGGGCCGACAAATTCCTCAAAAAGTTCTGTCACAGTCACGTCATCTATGGTCTTTGACTTTTTTCGTTTCCACATTCGTCAGTCTATCCTCTTTGCATACCTGATGCGACAAGGTTTCCTCGTTGTCCCACCTACGTCACTTTCTATTGCGAAAATAAATAAAATATCTATTGATTCCGACATTGATCGTTACTAATTTTTCAGTGACTCTAGAATTTTTTTGCACTCATGCACTCCTAAATCAAAGGCTTTGATATTATCCTCGTCCTTTCCAATCATGGTTACAATAGAACTTCTAATGCTTACCTGCTTGAGTGGACTATTCTCGATGACAGAGAGCGCACCGAGCATGAACGCATTAAGGACACGCTTTGTTCCTACTTCCTTAAGGACTATTTCAGTATCGAGAATATAGACTCGTTCACATACCTTCTTGAGAGCATTAACAATACTCTCCAATGAAGGATATTCCTTATTTTGACTACTTATATCTGCAATAGGGATTGCTGACAGACTCATTAAGACGATTGTTGTCTCTCCTGCAAAATCAAGTGCAGCTCGGAGTGTTTCTATTGGTTCTAAACCTAGAAGAATATCCACTTCACCTTGTGGAATCAGGGGCCCCCAGTCCATCTTTCCAATTCTCAGATGCGTAAGGACACTACCCCCCCTTCTTGAGGCACCAAAGGTATCCCCCGCCACTGGACGGAGCCCCTGTTCTATACTAGCATCAGCCAGTACTCTGCCGCATACAAGATTACCCTGTCCTCCTACTCCAGCAATCAAGATATTGAAGGGTTCTTTCATTCAATTATGACCTCCTTAATTGCCCCATGCGGACAGATGTCTACACATGCTCCACAGTGAATACAGAGATTGTCAAGAATGACTGGTTTACCTCTCTCATTATTCCAGTTGATTGCAGGACACCCAAATTCATTCACGCAGATTCTACATTTCTCTCCTCGACAAATTGCGTGATCGATTGTAATGTATGCATCTTTGGATGGTACCTCTCTCTTTGTCTCCTCAAGTCTACAGATACTGTCTAACAATAGGACCTTGAGCCCCTTCTTTGTGATGGTTGAATGGAGAAGGTCTACGAGTTCAGGAATATTGCCTGCATCACCCTTTTCGAAATAATCTGGTTGAATTGCTTTCACAATATCTTCTATCTGAACTCTATGCAGATTGTTCTCCTGAACTTTCGAACCCGGATGGATTTGAAATCCCGTCATGGCTGTTGTTGCATTATCCAATATTACAAATGTCAAGTCTGCATTTTTATGTCTGGCATTTACAAGTCCCGGTATGCATGCATGGAAGAATGTTGAATCCCCAGCAACAGAAACTATCTTTCCTTCAAGATCAAATCGTTTTAACTGCCCTAATCCGCAGGCTACTCCAATCCCAGAACCCATCGCTTGCATGGAGTTCATTGCCATATCATAGAATACTCCAAGAGAATAACAACCAATATCCCCTGCTAGAAAGAGTTTTCCAGCTAGTCGATTGCGGACCTTCCGAATCGCCCAGTAGAAGTTTCTATGAGTACAGCCTGCACAAAATGTTAGTGGACGATTGACTAGAAACTCAGGATACTCTCTTCTTTCATTTACTATTCTAAGATTTAGTAATCCTGCAAGCGCTTCTTTCATTATATCTGTAGTCATTTCACCATAGGCTGGAATGATCTCTGTTCTCTTACCGAAGAATCTTGGTTGATGTTCACTATTAGCCATCAATGCAATGACTTCATCTTCAATGAACGGGTCTACTTCCTCCGAAAAGAGGACATTTTTTGTCTTTATCAAGACTTTTTCAATTAAATCTCTAGGCAATGGATAGGTTGTCACCAGATTGAGTATACCTACTTCCTCCACATCTAAAAGATGCACTGCTTCTTTGGAGTATTGATGGCAGATACCGCTAGTGATAATTAAATGATCAAAGCTCTCATGTGTTGGCACTTTGTTCCATTTTGAAGTTGAGAACCTATCCGAGATCCTTTTCATACTCTCTAGAAGGTCTCTGTGTTTTTGATGAGGATTTGGTACATTGTAGTAACTCTTCTTTGGAAGGCTCGGACTCCAGTTTCGTTCTGGTATCTTTCCAATCCTCACAAGACCACTTGAATGGCTTAGTCGTGTTGTACTCCGAACTATAACAGGAATTTGGAACTCTTTAGATACGGCTACGGCATAAGGTATGATATCCTTTGCCTCTTGATATGTGGAAGGTTCCAACAGAGGTAACTGAGCCGCCTTTGCATAGAATCGAGAATCCTGTTCATTACTTGAGCTGTGTCCACGGGGGTCATCGCATACAATAATAACAAGTCCACCTTCACCTGATCCTGAGAGATTGAGATTCAACAAAAAATCGGAAGATACATTCATTCCGAGTGATTTCATTGCACTGATTGAAGGAATTCCTGCCCAACTTGCTCCTGCGGCAGCCTCAAGAGCCACTTTCTCATTAACACTCCACTCAACATAGATATCATGCTCATCTGCTAAATTATGAAGACTAGCTGTGATCTCAGTGGATGGAGTGCCTGGATAGGAAGCACAAAAACCTATACTAGCCTCTAACGCTCCTCTCGCCAAAGCTTCGTTTCCGCTCATCAGTCGCTCAGTTTTCTTGCTCTTCATTCCACTATAACCTCTCGCAGTGTATCAGAAAACACTTTCGAATTTGATTACTACTTCCAGAAAAGAAAAAAGGGAGCTATGAATTAGCCTCTAGAAGCGAAATGCCCAATGAACAAGAAAGCGAAGTTGCAGATGCAAGAAAGATAACCTCACTCCACTCCATTTCTCACGATAAGGATGTAGATGGATTAAACTCTGCTGCAATCGTCTGGCGATATGCTAAAGCCAAAGGCCTCGAATTCAGTGTAGCACTCACTGATTATGGGGCATTTGAACCTGTGTTCTCTAATGTGGCACTCAGACGAAATACTTTGATTGTTGTCTCTGACCTTGGTGTGGATGATACTTCTTTACCTTCTGTGATGAGAGGTCTGAACCGTGCTGTTTCGCAGGGTTGTAGAGTTGTCTGGCTCGACCATCATCAATGGTCTGAAAAAGCCATCAGAGCAATCTTGGCATTGCCAAACAGACCTGTTCTAAAAATCAATCATGACTACTGTGCAGCAGAGATCGTGCATAAGGTATTGATGCCTAGAGATCCAATTAGTGAGGAATTAGCTCGTATCGCCCATGATACTGATTTCAATTTACGAGAGATTCCAGTTGCAACTGCTCTTACTGATGCAGTCTCTGTGATTCGATTCGGTGCAATCGATCGGAAAGAAGACACATCTGATGCGCTCTATCCAATTCTCTCCCAGCTAGCAGAATCTGGGCTTGACGGAATATGGAATGATTCGCAACAGAAATTCAAAGATTCGTTATTGCAGCAACGTGTTGAGCATTATCGTAAAGAGAAGACCAAGAAAATGCGAAAAGCTCTTGCTGGACATTGTGATAGCATTATTCATGATCGTCTTGTTCGAATAGTGGAAATTCCAAGCGGCGTCACATCGACAGACATGGGAACCTTTGCATCTATTCAGGAGAATCTCAGTTTTGATGGAAGATCACTCAAAGTTGCTGACCTATTACTTATGTTGAGCCAAGGTGGTATGTTGGGAATACGACGTGGAAGTGACAATGTTCTATGCAATATGGCGGCGAAACTATTCAATGGTGGTGGTCATCCTTTCGCAGCAGGCGGCGAATACGGTATCTATGATAACTTTCAAGCAGTATGTGACGATCTCTTTCTTACCCTATCCAAGAGTAAAGAATGGGTAATAGATTCCTAAGAGCTCTGCCCAGATGTAATCATTTGTTGTACAATATCTAGAATACTGATTCCTTCTTCATATAGCGTATCGAATGTCTTGACTGCATCATCAATGAGTCCTGGATTATCTTGACGGTGTATCAGTGCAGCCGTATCTGATTCAGCTGCGTGTGTTAAATATAACAACATCTTCTCATTGTTGAGGCTGACCATCCTATATGTGGAGATGAATTCCTTGGCAATTGTGATAGTGATATTACCTGTAGCCGCGAGAGCTTTCAATGAATCTCCAGTATTTTTCAAAAAATTAGTAATTAAATCCCTAGTGAATTCTTGATGTTTTTGAGGCAATATCACTCCTGCTACTCTTACACCATCCATCGCTCTTGCCATTAGTCTCTGTTCAGCTAGCCCACTTTGTTCTAATCCTCCATCCAGAATACTTCCAGGCGCTAAGACCCTGATGATGTCCCCTCTCTTTGCAATGTCAGCAAACTCGCGAATAACAGTAGTCCTCACATTCTCAACACCTTCAATGACAACAGACTCATCAATAGTCGCAGCGCCTACAATTTGGTTATACATTGTGATTGCCAAGTCTTGAGTATTTGTCTTGCCTAATAGATTATATTTTACCGTTAGATCTTGTCGCTTCATCAATAGTGTTGATAATAGCTCATTACGTCTCTTCTCTAGGGCTCTAATAAGACCGATTTTGGTAATAGCAAATCGTTTTGGACGATGTATTGCGTCAACGATTATGAGTTCGTCTTCTTCGAGTTCTTTGAATAATCTGTACAGGTATGCTTTAGTGTATCTCTTTTCTCCCATTTCTCTTAATTGCGTTTCAATCTCCCGAAATGTGGTATAATTGCCCAAACTTCCCGAGGCTAAGAGTATAGCTCTGAAGACCATCATAACATTGGAATTCAAATCAAATCCAATTCTTTCCAGAATTTCCTCAATATTCTTTGACACTATCATCTACTCCCCAATCTCAAAAACATCCAACCCACTATTATAATCTACATCAAAATTCTCTATCGCATTGTCAACGAGTTCAGGGTTCGATTCTCTAGGAAGCCAAGTAGCTGAAAACGGGCTCTCGGAAAGAATTAAGACTATCCCCTCGGAATTTCTACTAATGAATTGATAGGTTGCATCCTCTTTAAGTTTAATTCTATATCCTATATCATATCCTTTTGTCTTCCATATCTTCATCAGACTGATTCGCTTTGCCAGTGCTGAGGAGTCACTTTTTTTCCGTTCTAAGCCTCGAAAGACGACTCCTTTATTTAGAAGCGATTCACTCTTCTTCACCCTAAATGAATCTAATTCATCAAATCGATAAAGCCACTCTGTTGTTAATCTAACAATATCCCCTTTTGTTAGATCTCTATAGATTTTTTCATCAAGCAAGTGGAGGATATTTTCCCAATCAGTAACAAATACAGGTCTTTCAAGTGCATGCTCTCCTACCATTAACCCTACAAATTTTGATTGAAGTGATTCCACATCAATATCTGAGATGTTTTGTATTTCATTATCTAGGTCATTGAGTTCTTTCTCGTAAGTATTCCTTCTCTCTTGTTTCAACTTTCGAATAGCAGTGTGTAGAAGTCTAACACTTGAATTGTATCCGTGTTTGTGGCTACTTCTATCAACCTGAATATATCCCGAGCTCTCAAGCAAAGAAAGACTACGGTAAATCAGAGAGTCCTTTCCCTTCCTACCTCCTTCATCAACCTCTAATTGCCCTCGTATAGTTTCAAAATCGACAAACTTTGTTGGCTCATTTTGTGATTTTAGAAGAGCACCAAGAACAACCATATCTTTACTACTCAAGTCAATGTTCAGTGCTTGTAATGCACTTAATCGCACATCTTCCATAATTCCCTCACATCTCCCTCATTGCACTTACCCTTGATTACTAGATAACATCTTGCTAATTAATCCACCGGGTTTTGCTCCAAAAGCTTCAAAATCCTCCGGCTTTAGTTCAAGAATGGATTTCCCCTTTTTCCAATCTCTGTCAAAAGACTTTACAGCATTATCAATAAGATCTGGATTGAATTTTCTCGTTATCCATGTTGCAGTCACTGGATTCTCATTGATAACAAGTGCCATGTTCTCTCTGTTGAATGTTATTTGATTGTAGGTCTTTGGTCCACTATAAAACTTAGCCTGAAATTTGATGCCTCTTTTCTGCATATCTATTACCCTTCCTACCATCTCCATTAGTCCCACGAGATTTGCCCTTATGGATTCATTATTCTCTATCTTGAATATATCTGTGGATACAAGATATCGAATATCTACACCTCTCTCTGCAGCTTCAAAGAACTTCAATAGTCGCTCCTTTGGTGAACTATCAATCCATGGTCCTACCCAAAGTAATGTAGCTCGGATGATATCGCCCTTCTTCCCCAAATCGAGCATATTATATTTCAAAACTCTGTGTAGTTCATCTATACCCTTCACAATTCGTGAGCTAATCTCTTCTGTCCTCCCTGCCATACTCTCAATAAATCTCTGTGAAAGTACACCACAATCAAGAGAGTTCAGTTTTCTTACTTCTTCTTTAATCTCACGCTCTTTTAGTTCAAGGTCTCGAAGCCGTTGGCTCTTGAATTGCTCAAGACCAGACATTACTGTATTTACATCAGCAATGTAGCGTTTTCGCCTTGAGGAAGGGTTTTCGATACGGGCAAGATTTGAATCTACAAGTGATTTTAAAACTCGATGAACCCATGCCTTGGACAGCTTTGAATCATGGTCCTCTTTTAATACTTGATCATATATGTCGCTAAAGTTCAAAGCAATTGGTGGATCTGATTGTAACCTAAGAATCACTCCAAGAATGTTCATCAATCTGGATTCCTTTCGTTCTTCTGTTATGAATCCACATAGTTCTAATGCTTTTGTAAGGTCCTCGTCAATGAACATTGGTTTCATTTCTCACATCTCACATTGATTTTGTTCTTTACTAACTTGATGACTGTATACAACCACGCGATATATATAACATATCTTTATTATCTAAGATTAGCAGCTGCTTGCTGCAAAAACTCCGGGTGGATGGCTTTACATTAATCCACAACGGGCATGGTACAGGGCGTTACGAAGCAGGCGGCACGGGGGGGTGTCCCTGCTTCTCCTCTTTTTTTTCTTATAATCCACTAACTGCAATGGCTCGCATGTATCCTAGACCAATCTTTGAGACCATTGGAAGAAAATCTGTAATGAGCGTCATATAAGTTGCAACACTTGCATGCCCCTGTATTAGTTCATTAAGAGTTTCTGCATCAAGCTGACCAAGGACAATCTCTGCAGCAGCAATTGGATCATTGAACATGGCGTATTTTGATACTGCCCACATGCCTTTGCCAGTATTAGTGATGTTTGAGGCAAGCTTGCTCTTTCTATATTCTTTCTCGTACTTTTCAACACTCCTCTTTGAGAAGTCGTTTGAGTCTGCCATTCTCTTTGCATGTCTTGCTAACACTTGTCCGGCATGGAAGCATGTTGTTACACCTCCTCCAACGATGGAAGAGACCTGCCCTGCAGAATTGCCGCAGAGTGCTACTCCCGCATCAGTGAACTTGGGAATGATGCCTGCACAGGGAACAACACCACCATTCACTGCGGCAATCTTAGCATTTTGGGTTTCTGAATGTGTTTTCATATATTTACGAAGAACATCCTGCATTGGAGGTAACTTTTTCCAGTTCTCCTTTGAAGAAGGTACTCTACCAATCCCGAGATTTACCTCTGACTCTGATCTTGGATACAACCACAGATAACCAAGTCCCACATCCTTGCCAACGAAGAAGTAAGCAACATTAGGATCAACATCTTTACAATTCGTCAACTTGAAACGGTAACCATAGCTTAGAAGCCACTTTGGATGAGTGAAACCAGCGGTCTCTGATACTCTACTAAATGAGCCATCAGCTCCTACTGTGAGACCTGCCCGTGCTTCCTGGTCCTCATTGTATTTAACACCAACAACAGACTTTCCTTCTATGACGACTGACTTGACCCTTGCTCCATATCGGAACTCTGCACCATCAGAAAGAGCTCTATCTCTCATGAGTTCTTGACATCTATCTTCATCAAGCAAATACGAGTTACCAAGAAGTGTTCTGTCTACGACGATATTAGAACCTGTATCAAGACTCTCTCCTACTATCGAAGTAAATTTGTTGCCGATATACTCCGAGTCTGGTCGGACACGTAAGAACTTCAGGGCTTTATCAGTGACAAGTTCACCCATAAGAGAGTCAGTTACTGCTGCACGTTTTTCCAAAACGAGCGTCTTTAATCCAAATTTTGAAGTCTGTTGCGCGGTCATAAGTCCTGCGGGGCCTGTGCCGGCTACAATTACATCATAGACCATTATCAAGTCACCTATGAAATTAGAGACCTCACAAGGTGTCGTATCTATATCTCTTTCCGTGAAGACACATTATCATTACTATTTGCATATTTGGAAAAAATATAATACATACTCAAATTACTGGAGAAAACTAGAAGGTTAAAGCATGAGAAAAAGATCCATTGGGTATTCTGCCTACATGATTCTATCAATTATGGCAAGTCTTACTATAGCGGCTATACCTGCAATCATACTATTCGCATACGTTGTTCAAAATACTACTACTTTCCTTAATAGTCTAGGTTGGCCATTTGTTGACATCTATAATTTTGCATACCCTCACCTCACAACCGTTTTTCATCCATTCATCGTTGACTACTTTTGGTTATTTGTCCTCTTTGTGCCATTGGGTCTTACATGTTATGGACTATTTCTCGGGACATTATTGGGTATGTTCAAACTTTCGAGACGAGTAATACCCTTCTTAGTGGATGGGTATTACGAAGCTGAAAGTGAGGAATGGTTGTTGTATGAGTTTTACGAGGTTTACTATGTCCTATTCCCATATTTTGCTGGCTTCTTCTCAGTCTTTTTAGATACAAAACCTCGGCATCAGGCATTTGGAGCAAAGATTGGTCAAAATACGATTGTTGGAAATGGGCGTCTCTTCAATCCCGAGCGCACGATAATTGGGGACAACTGCTTCTTCGGATACGATGCCATCTTGAGTGGTCATGTATATGAAGGTCGACGTCTTTACCTCAAGACTGTACGGTTAGGGAATAACGTAACTGTTGGAGCCAACGCAGTCATTCTACCTGGTGCAGACATTGGAGATAATGTCATAGTTGGTGCAAACACCGTTGTTCCTAAGGACACCACTATTCCTCCAAATACAATCTGGGTTCATGGAAAGGCTATTCCACGAAAACCTGAAAGCAGGGTTGAAGTCCTTCATCAACCTATTGGTGGTCCTACAGGTCTTGAGCCAAATGATGCAGCCGACACCCCGATTGAAGGTGAGCGGTTGTAACTCTCTACTACGATGGATTGTTACAGAAACTGAATTGGTGGTCTGTTATTGAGACTATTAATGCTGCATCTTGAAGAGTTTTGGTACAGACCAGATGAGACCGAAACCAATCCTCATGCTTTTGGAGAGACCCTATTGATTTGGATTCACTCTGAGAAAGAGGATGAACAGGACCGTTCAGGCGTCTTTAGAAAGATGGTAAAAAACGTACGTTGGCTCGCTCAGAAAGTGGGCTGTACCAATGTAGTGCTTCATTCGTTTGCTCATCTCGATGATAGCAAAGCAACACCTGAATTTGTAGACTCATTAATCCATGAAGTAGCTACAAAGCTTGAGAGTCAAGGCTTCAAAATTCACACTGTACCTTTTGGGCAATTCAATGAATTTCGAATGCATGTGAAGGGTCCCTCTCTAGCAAAGGTATTCAAGAAATTTTAGAAATATGATTATGGAGTCTTTCAGATGAGTTCATAAAAGACAGTTCCGAGTGTTAATATGATGTCAGATACTAAGCCAAAATACACTCCACGAGGGTATCAGACCTATATTTTGGATCGAGTCACTGAATCCAAAGATACACCTCTGCTACTTGAGCTTGATTGTGGCTTAGGAAAACGTTTCATAACCCATCAAATTGTAACTGAAAAGTTTCCAAATAGTGAGATTATCATTGTTGTCCATTCCTCAACCTCTCTTGCAGAAACAATTGATTATCTGAAAAGTGAGTATGGAGGTCTCGAAGATGATATTGGAGAACTCTCTTCTCGTATCCCATCTGGGCGTAGAAAGATGAATCTTCATAAGAAACGAATCATTGTTGCGACCCCACAAGTATTGGCAACCACAATCGAAAAAGATTCCGCCCTCTTTAAGCGGTTCAAGATTGTTTTGATCAATGAGGTGGACACACTCATCCGTAGAACAGGAGGTCGAACAGCTCTAGTCTTCCCTTGGCTCAATCTTCTCTCGTACCTGAAAGATAAGTGGATAATCGGAATGAGTGGGACCATTAGGGATGACCATGCGGTGTTTACTCAAGAGCAGGTCATCATTCGTGACGAATTGAGTACTTTGAAAGAGCACATACCTGGAGCAAAAGTAATCACGATGGAAGATCTATATGGCACGGATGTCGAGGATTATCTCGAACCTACACTATTATCTATTAACGCAGTCAACGATCCAAAAATCCGTTCAATCTCCAAAGTTCTTGACGAACTCATCCGTAACACACGTAGTGAGATCATGAACGAACTGGAAGAGGACGGGAATCTTGACATTGTTGATGGTGATTCAAGACGCGTTCATCTACTCCTTGATCGGTTACCCATCACCGAGGAACTCAAAGGGCGATATTCCAGTCTTCTTATGTTGCGAAAATATGTGTACGCAATGCCTCCAAAACAGTTCTTACGAATGTTCTATGGTGATTATATTAAGCACTATTTTAACATCAGTGACCTCAGACGAGTTCTCCCTACAGTATCAGCTAAGACTACCAGAGTCTTGAAAATAGCCTCAGAACACAAGAAGACACTGATTCTTACCTCTTATCTTGAGATGGTCTCACAAATCGAAAAAGTACTAAAAGACTCTGGTCTGTCAGTTCTGACACTAACTGGGCAGAAGCAGGATAAAGGTCAGATTCTTCGTTCCTTTAGAACGGATGTTGAAGCACGTGTTCTTGTGATGTCCCCGGTTGGTGAACGGGACTTGGATATTCCCCATGCAGATGTTATGGTTGTTTGTGACACGATTAATACTACCAAAACAATGTATCAGAAATTTAAACGCACCAGAGGTGGACTAGTTATGCTTCTTGTCTACTCTGGTACCTCTGAAGAATTGAAGGTCCGAAGGCTCATGAATAATATCCTAAAACGGTACCCTTGGTCCACTGCAATTATTGACTCTTCAACGGAGAGGATTGGATAGTCTTGTCAATATTATAAGGATCAAATATTATCCAAATCTTGAACACTAACCTTCTGAAACAAATGCATTTGCGAAGAGGTCGAATAATGGTTCGATGAAGGCTGTGTCAAGTTTTCCGTAAACATAATTGCACATGGCAATGAAGCGTTCAGCTCGTTCATCAGCGAACTCACCAATACCTATTATTGATTTAGTTCTCTTTGTGAGGTCTTTGACAACTCCTCTCCAGTTCTTGTCATCTCCGAATACCTTGTCTGTCTCTTGTTCAATTCTCTGAAGTACACTCTTCACCCTGATATCAGATATATCATCAGCTCCGAAACTCTTTACCAAGTCCATCAGAACATCTAATATACCATTATGGAGACCTGCCACTAACGCCTCGATTTCAAAGGCTGTGAAATTAATCGTACTCTCTCCACCTCGAAGTTGCCATTTTAGGTCACTTGTCCTACTGACAACAAGGCGTCTCTGACCAATCATTATAGTCTCGTCATAATACCTGGAGTCAATACTACTTCTAATGGCTGTCTTCATAACTGCAGCCTCAGGTAATCGTAGTTTGATTGAGTTTCCTCCATTTGTAACTATCAAACAAAGCCCGTTTGATGGAGTAATCTTTTTGACATAGTCTGAAGGCGGTGCTACTTCGACTGGTGGCAGATGTCTAAGCCTGTCTGCAAGTTCTCGGACCTCCTGTTCAGTGCAGATGTAGCTCTGCCGGTCTCCAGAAATGGTAATTGTTCCATCATCAGCTCGCTCAAAGTCTATCTTATTTCCACCTCCAACATTGGTAGTCTTAAGATAGGTCTGTTTATGATTCCTAGCTGTTTGGGCGAGTTTCTCAAGTGCAGCTGCAACCATATGGGCCTCGCCAAATCCCATTGTGATCTCAGCATCTCCCTCAGTTCCGCGGCCAATACCGAGGGAACCATCTTGGCGTATCTTCACATACATACTTTCCACCGTTTGAATGTGTGTTTATAATGCAGAAAACTATTGCCCTTCCCTACTTTCACGTGAAAAATCAGTGAGAAAGTCACTTTATTGAATCAGATATGAATGTCAAGGCGAAAAATCCAGATTGTTACATATGATTAAAAATTCCATGAAACACAAAAAAGGAAAAATGGTTGCAAAAGGCAGTTGCCCTCTGCACCTATTTTTTACTAGATCGAATCCTGAACATCAAAAGCCAGTTTGCCCACTTCTTTGGTGGTCAAAGAAATGTCAATCTTGTGTTCACCTTCAGGAAGTGGCTCTCCTTTAACATGGATAGTTATATCGAGACCGACTTTGATTGGAAAAGAATTCTCAGCTGAGATTTCGTTTCCTGTAATCTCTCCATCTTCTGAGCTTATTATTGTAGCATCAAGAGGGTATTCATTACCATTTACTTTGATCGGCTCGATATCAACTGCTGTACCAGAGGAGATCGAGTTCTTCAGTTTGAATTGGAATCCATCATCGACATTCTCGAGGCTTCCTTTGATGTAGAGTTTACGTAGGAGAAATGTAGGTATCTGCAATTTTTATTTACCTCCAACTGATTCTATATTTTGAACTGTGAATCTTTTATAAGTTCCTAACAATCAAAACTGCACGTATATATGTTTTCAATTGAATCTGATATCTGATTAATGTAGTAATTTGGTTGTATATACTTATAGATAATCTAATCTCTTTTAGAATTACATATTCTCTAAGGAGATAACGAAAAGAAACTCGACTTTTCATATTCTCCTGACTCAGGAAAAATAATAAGGTCGTCTAAATGAATAATGAGCAGATGATAGCGTAAGGAGATTAATAGATGCAGTTCGATTTCACATTTCCCTTTGACACATTCTTCTCTTTCTTCAATTTTATGTTCTTTATAGTGCCATTGCTCTTTGTATTAGTATTTGTGATAATTGCAGTTACAGTATGTAGAGGAGGCATTGGCATAGCAAAAACAGTGAGTCGGGGATTCACTATTGAGGCACCTGCATACGTCATTCCTGATCGTTATCGAGGTGAGCGTCGGTCTGATGGTTCTCAAATGACCACGGTCAGACTTCCAGAACGATGCCCCTCCTGTGGTGCTGCTATCTCTCATGAAGGAATAGATTGGACTGGCCCTCTCGAGGCTAAATGTAGTTATTGCGGTGGGACACTGAGAGCTACATTTGAGAGAGTCTAATATATGCTATGGGAATAAATATGTAATACCTATACTCTTAATCAGGAATCTCCTGTGACACATGCTAGTAGAATATATGTGTCTTCGTGAGTAAAGTATTTCACTAGCTATTATCCGCCATCTTCGTAATCTGAGGAAACTCAAATGGTCAATGCTCTCGAAATGCAGGATGATGGAACATCCAAGTCAGTGTGTCTCAATAAGAACACACTGGTTTCTGACCGTGTCTTTTGTGTCGTTGATAATGAGGGCAAGAATGTGTTTCTATGGCTCGGAAAAGAAGCTCCTGTACGAAAACGATTTGTTGGAGCTCAGACTGCAAGCAAATTACGTGATGAACAGGGGACTGGCTTTAGGGTCAGATCACTAGATGAGGGAAGCGAGCCTCCACAGTTTTTTAATTCATTGGAACATGAAGAATGCTAGCCTTCACTCTACCAATAAGATTCTATAACAGTTGTTATTTAGTGTAATCGAGGTCATAATTCATGAGAGGACTAATGAAGACTGCCAGAGGTCCTGGAAATCTCGAATTAAAAGAGATAAAAGATCCCAAACCAAAACGTGATGAAGTTTTGATTGAGGTTGCTGCTGCAGGTATTTGCGGCACTGATATTCATATTAAGCACGATCAAGCATTCTATACTCCTCCCGTAGTGCTAGGTCATGAATACTCCGGAAAAGTTGTGGAGGTGGGTTCTGACATCACGGAAGTTGCTATTGGTGATGCTGTTGTTTCCCCAGCAACGGCATATTGCGGGAAATGCTATCAGTGCAAGACAGGTCACATGAACCGTTGTACCTCAGAGAAGAAACGGATTCTAGGCACATCACGTGCAAATGGAGCCTTTGCAAAATACCTCACAGTTCCTGAGTACATCTTGCATAGAGTACCCACGAGTGTTTCCATGGAGGAAGCGGCACTCGCGGAACCAACAGCCTGCGTTGTTCATTCAGTCATCGACAAATCTCCCATTTTGCCTGGCGATGTTGTTGTCGTACAAGGTCCAGGTACGATGGGTCTTCTCGCAGCGCAAATAGCAAAGGCAATGGGAGCAGGCAAGGTAATTGTGACAGGGGTCTCCGCAGATCAGTGGCGATTCGATATTGCAAAGAAGATTGGTATTGACATCACACTGGATGTTCAAATGGATCCAAGCCCTATTAAGACAATCATGGCTGAAACAAATGGTCGTGGAGCTGATGTTGTTATTGAGGCTTCTGGAGCATGTATTGCCTGTAATCAAGCACTTGAATTTGTAAAAGTTGCGGGGCACGTCACTCTCTTAGGTATTCGAGGAAGACCTCTTGATATAGATCTAGATGCAATGGCAATAAAAGAATTGACCATGTCTGGCACTTGGGGTACCTTGCCATCTTCGTGGGTTACAACTTTGCGTCTAATGGAGTCTAAGAAGATTGATGTTGCCCCTCTAATCACTCATAGAATTCCTTTGAGTAAGTGGGAGGAAGGATTCGAACTTATGGAAAAGCAGAAGGCCATTAAAGTGCTCTTCACTAAATTCGATTAGATTTCTAACGCGGTGCCCAAGCATCAAGACAATCCTGAACCACTGATATATATGAAACCGCAGGTCCACCGCCCATCACAATTGCGACCGAACAGGCCTCCATGATCTCTTCTCGAGTTGCACCGAGAGTTACTGCCTGTTTAGTGTGATATACTATACATGACTCACAAGGTGCAAGAATAGAGGCTACGATGCAAATGATCTCTTTGAGTTTTGCAGAGAGTGCTCCATCTTTATGGACTGTTTTTTGAAGGTCTGTAAACGCATTCCTTGCATCTGGGATATCCCTGTTAAGGGCTCCGAAATGTTTCATGAAGCTCTTCAGAGTCTTTTCAACATCATCTGTCATTATTCTGTTCCTCAATTATGATGTGAACGGGATTTGCATTCCCAAGTTCCACGAAGGTTGTTGATATTGGGAGTCATATAAAGCCTGTGCAGTGTATTGTTCCTCTTTCGTCAGTTCTCCTTTTTTAATTGTGTCTTGAGTAAAATTTTCTAATTTCTGAAGTATCGCCCTCTTAATATCCTCAAGGCTGGGAACTACTTCCACCTCATCTTTGATATTTGTCACAATATCCCTTTTGCTCTCCATGCATCGGATTCTTGTCTTGTCGCGTACATAGATGGGTTGTCTTACAGGCGGGGTTAGGCACTTTTGCATGGTTAAGAGATTGGCATCGTAAAGGAGGGTTCCATGAATAAATGAAATACCTTGTTTTATCCAACCTGCAGTTCCAGATATTTTTCTCTCTCCAATTCTTATACAAGAACCCACTGGGTCAAATCTAGCAGGAATATCTACTGATATGAGTGCGTCCACAAAAATGCCAATAAATACATCATAGAGGTTTTTTAGACCTCTGGGTACATATCCATGTGTCTGATTAAGCCGAAGTGCAAAGTTGAGATTGCCCAGATCATGAAAGACTGTGCCACCTCCTGTGAATCTACGTGCAATTGGTATTTGATTTTCCTCACAAAATCGTAGATTCACTTCTTTGTGAACACATTGGAATCTCCCAATAACAACCGCACGATCAGCCACCCAAAACCGTATTGTATTGAGTGAGTTATCTTCATCTAAATTTGTCTTAGCTATTGCTTCATCGTGGGCTAGATGCCAGAAGATATCCGTGCCAGAATAGTCTAACAATCGCCAAGACATAAGGATTCAATACTTTCATGGTCTGATTAATGTGATGGATGCTATGGACAGGTGCCGATGGCCCAATGAGGTTGCTCGCCACCGGCGGGAAGCCTCAGAGCAACATGTGAGGCGGAGCAGATGTCAGTTTTTCGAGGCTTGACACGAACTATACGTGCAAGATGAAGTTCAGGTCATACAATTTAAAGCTCCCTTGATTTTAAACAGTCATTTCTCATCTTTGAATAGAATGTTTATTTCA
The DNA here is from genome assembly GCA_004524595.1 of Candidatus Thorarchaeota archaeon. Next base: position 20,176 of record SDOA01000023.1, read on the forward strand.
CAACATGTATATGCAGAATTTTTAAACACAATATTATCAGAATATAAAAGAAAAAATAATCACGCTATCGGAGGTACATTTGGTGTCAAATTTTGACCTAAGAGCACATAGTCAATTGGTTCGTTTTTTTGAAAAACAAGCAGAGTGGATTGGGCTTGCTAAGAATGCCGGTCCTATTCTTGCAGCACTTTATGTAGCAAAATATGAACCTGGCGAGAAGATCTCCCTTGAAGATCTATCTGATTTAACAAGATATTCCCGAAGCAACGTAAGTCTAATTCTCACGCAATTAGAAGCTCTAGGAATCGTTTATGGTGAAATTGACCATTCTCAGACTGGGCGTGGTCGAAGAAGGATTCTATACGAAATTGATGAGCGTTTTACTTCACTTATCTCTCTTGTAGTTAAAACGACTATTTTACGACTTAAGGAAACATTGAGCGATATTGAATCATTACGAAAAATGGAAGAACATGGCCTCAAGAGAATTAATGAGATGCTGGATGATTTCCAGAATGAAGCTGAAGCATCTCTCCCCTCTTTTCTTCAATCAAAACTTCATGAAACGAGGTTATGAGATGATCTCATAAAGGAACAAAAAAATAAAGCCTCTAGTCACTAAGCTCTCTTGCTATCTCAATAGCCTTCAAAGCATCAGTTGCATGTCCATCTGCACCAATATGTTCCCAAAGATGGTTTTCTTGATTAAACGGTAATCCACCTACTAATATGATGGGGTGGCTCAGCTGTTGTTAACCATCTATCATATTAGGATTACTGGACAACAACGTTATTTAGAATTAAGATTGTCCGTTCAATGTAATATTACCATGCATGAGAAAGTGATGTACTTGGCTGATAAGATGGATGCAATTGTTGTTGGTGCTGGACTTGCTGGATGTGCTTCAGCATATCTTCTTGCAAAATCAGGGCTCAATGTGATGCTCATAGAACGAGCAAGTCGTCCTGGTGAAAAGAATGTTTCAGGAGGCCTTCTTCTTAGTTCGTCGCTGCATACACTGATTCCTAACTTTTGGGAACACGCTCCGATTGAGCGAGTAATTACTGGTTTCAAAATTTCATTACTTCATAGAAGACGGTCTACGACAATTGATTATCGAGAACCAGCTCTTTCGACTCCTCCTTTCAATGGGTTCTCTGTTCTAAGAAGCAAATTTGATTATTGGTTGTCGAAACAAGCTGAGGAAGTTGGTGTAAATCTAATTCCTGGAATTCGTGTGGATACTCCAATTCTAAAGGATGGTAAAGTTGTTGGCATTCATGCAGGAGATGAAGAGATTGAGGCTGATGTTGTCATTGCTGCTGATGGTGTGAATTCAAAGATGGCTATTGGAGCTGGGCTCCGAGAAGATTTCACTCCCTCTCAAGTTGCCTTAGGCGTAAAGGAAGTCATTGGTTTACCACGAGACGTTATCGAAGACCGATTTGGATTAGTTGATACTGAAGGTGTAGCTCATCTCTTCCTTGGCTCGACAAGAGGAAATCCCGGAGGAGGTTTCTTATATACTAACCTTGATAGCATATCACTCGGATCGGTCATTCATCTCTCAGCATTTCGAAAGAATATGGCGAAGGCAAAAGATTCTGCTGATTATTTGAAGACAAATCCTCTTGTTACACGTCTTATTCAAGGTGGTCAACTCCTCGAATACTCCGCTCATCTTGTTCCTGAGGCAGGATATAGAGGTCTCTCAACGTTTTATACAGATGGGATGCTTGTTACTGGCGATGCTGCTGGTTTCGTCCTGAATCTTGGATTTTCATTTGAAGGTATGAATTTAGCAATAGAATCTGGAATTCTAGCAGCAAAGACAGTCATCGAAGCAAAACAAAGAGGTGATTTTTCAAAGGCATCATTAAAGAGATACCAAAAAATGCTTGAAGCCTCGTATGTGATACGAAATTTCAAAACTTTCAAGAATTTACCTGACCTTCTCACTAATCCCAGAATTCAAACCCAATATCCTTGGTTAATTAACTCTATACTGAGCGACCTTTACAGATCTCGAACAGAAGCTCGACCTCGGCTTATGCAAATGATGATGTGCAAAGTTCTATCTGGTATCTCCCTACCTCATTTACTCGTTGATATGTTACAGGCGGTGCGTTCAATATGAAGCAAACACTTGAAGACAAACTTGGCACGCTCAAGTATACAATCGACAAGATACCACATATTATAGTAAATACTGATATTTGTAAATCATGTGACTACAAACCCTGCATTGCTGGCTGTCCCGCGGGATGTTTTTCTCTGGTTGATGAGTTATTACATTTCCAATATGAGGACTGCATTGAGTGTGGTACCTGCAAGATAGTGTGTCCCTATGGAGCGGTCGATTGGGACTATCCTCGAGGGAGCTTTGGGGTATCATACAAACTAGGATAGTCCTATATTGTATTTCCACACTCAGAGCAGAATGTTGATCCATGTCTTATTAAGGTCCCACAATATGGACAGTGTGATTGGTTGATATCTTCTGAAGTTGACACGAACCTCCCAACTTTTCGAACATTCTCTAATCCCTGCTTATCACAGTATAACTCAGAGTATCCACACTCTGTACATGTAAATGATTCAAGTGTAGCCGTCAAGACTCCTGGAAGGTCAACTCGTATATGATATTGGCCTTGAATTCTATGTGGTCCAGCTATCTTGGGACTTCTGCATTTGGGACATTGTCCTGTTTTAATCATGAACCTCAACTCATTACTAACTTTATGTGAAGGCTCATATCTTTTTGGACTATTTTTGCTACGGTTATTTCATATTTTTAATCGATTTATTCTTAAAGAATTTGAGATATTTCCCAGAATTAAAGACCTGGAGTGATTGGTCCATGTACAAAGATAACCAGGATATCGAACCCATAGATCCAAAACCTACATACTTAGAAAAACACCAAATCAAAGAACTACCGTATACGACTTCCTCTATTTGCCCAGAATGCTTATTGTCCGAAGAGCAAGTTCATGTTCTCGAGGCTGTTGTGTATGAAGAAGATGGAAAAGTTTGGATGCGGAAGACTTGCTCAAGACATGGCGACTTCAAAGAGATCTACTGGTCTGATGCGTCCCTCTTTCGAAAAGTTATGAAATACTGGTATAAATCGATTCCACTTGATAATCCACGAACTGAACATCGTAAAGGTTGTCCATACGATTGTGGACCATGTCCTAATCATCTTGCTCAGACATCTCTAGGACTAATCGATGTCACCAATCGGTGCAATATGCAATGTCCAATCTGCTTTGCGGAAGCCACTGAGTCAAAAGTCTTTGAACCAACACCTGATCAAGTCCTTGCGATGTTGAAGAATCTTCGGGCAAATCTTCCGGCTCCAACAGCTGCTGTTCAATTTGCAGGGGGCGAACCAACGGTGAGTGAGAATCTGGTCAAATATGTTCAATGGGCCAACGATCTTGAGTTTCGTCACATAATGATAGCAACCAATGGGCTCAGGATTGCAAAGAATCCTGAATATCTACAACAATTAGTAGAGGCAGGATTGAAAACGCTCTATTTACAATTTGACGGCGTTACTGAACTCCCTTACATAGAAATGCGCGGAAGAGACCTAAGGCAGGTAAAAAGCCAAGTACTTGACAGTGCCCGAAAGGCAAACCTAGATGGCATCATTTTGGTTCCAACAGTAGCAAGAGGAATTAATGCTGACCAGCTCGGCGCCATTATTCAATACGCTCTAGATAATCGAGACATTGTCAGATGCGTGAATTTCCAACCAATAAGTATCACTGGTAGAGTTGAACGAGAAGAAAGAGAACGGCTAAGAATAACTATCCCTGATGCCATTAAGTTGATTGAGAATCAAACTAACGGCGGAGTATGCGAGTCTGATTGGTATCCTGTGTCATCAATGAACAGTATTGGTCGTGCTCTTGGTCTTCTCAGAGGAGTAAGTTTCTTTGAATTGCATTCCCATTTTGCATGTGGGATGGCTACCTTCCTCTTCATCAATGATGATGGAAGTTATGTTCCTATTACGAAAGTAGTAGATTTAGAGGCATTACTTGCAACGTTGGAAGATATTTGCAATCTTTATGCAGAAGGTAGAACATTGGCTGGCCTTCGCGCAAGGTTGAAGCTCTTTGGATTTATTCGGAAGATAAAGAAGAAGAGTTACATGAAACCTATCATCTCCGCATTCTTGAGAAAGGGAACATATAGTTCACTACGTGTCTTCATGAACAAAGTCATCATGCTTGGAATGATGCATTTTCAAGATCCATGGAACTTGGACCTTGAACGTGTACAACACTGTACGATTAATTATGCCACTCCTGATGGTCGAATAATCTCATTTTGTACCTACAATAACATCCACCGACGCTATGTCGAAGAGGGAACGTCTCTTATTTGAAACAGTGTTTGTAGATATCAGATCTTCATCATGAACGGGTTTTCTAACATCTCTTTTAATGACGCGAGGAATTGACCTGCAGGAGCACCATCAAGTACACGATGGTCAACTGCACAACTTGCCATCATCATTGAACGTACAGCAATCATATCGTCGATGACTACTGGTTTCTTCTTTATCTGACCAAGGGCTAGAATTGCAGTCTCAGGCGGATTAATCACTGGAATAAAGAGGTCTACTTGGAAAGGCCCAAGATTTGACACGGTGAATGTGCTCCCAGTGAGCTCTTCTGGTGTTAATTGATTCCCTTTAGCTCTCTGTCCCTTTTCTTTGGTTTCTAAGGCAATCTCAGTTATTGATTTCTTATTGGCCTGTTTAACTGTAACCACAATGAGACCGTCATCAGTAGCCATTGCCACTCCAATGTTTATATCATCAAAGATGTGAAGGTCATTACCAACAAGGGTTGCATTGAACTTTGGAAATTTCTCTAATGTATCTGCGACAGCTTTCACTATAATATCATTAAAAGACACTCTGATGCCATGAGCTTTTTCGACACGCTGATTAATCTCTTTTCTAAGAGTGACCACTTCAGTCATATCGATATCAGTTATCATGGTAATGTGTGGATTTTGAGAGCTTTGTGTCATCCTTCGTGCAATTGTTCTTCGCAAAGGTGTCATTGTTTCGGTCTTGCGAACCCTTCGTTCATCTGAGATTGTTGTTTGAGGTGGAATATCCTTTGCCGCGATGACATCTCTCTCAACGATCCTTCCATCTGGTCCAGTACCAGCCACATAAGACAAGTCCAAATCCAGTTCCTTTGCTCTCTTTTTAGCCCTTGGAGATGCTTTGATCTTACCACTAGGTAGACGCATGCTTGACTCCTGCGGTTGTATCATTGTAGTTTCAATCTTTGATGTTGATACAGCTGTTGTTGTTGCTGTATCTGCTGCTGTAGATATAACAGCTGCTTCGTTTAATTTCCGAGGTCTGATGTCTGGTACTTCCTCTCCCTCTGTACCGATGAAAGCAATCGGTTCACTTATTGGTATCTCATCGTTAACTTCGCAAAGTATCTTTAGAAGGATGCCATCAACAGGAGATTCTAGTTCGAATTCATTCTTCTCACCAAAAATCTCTACAACTGGATCACCCTTCTTGATCTTGTCCCCTTCTTTCTTCAACCATTTCAGTATTACACCATACTCCATTGCAACACTCATTCGTTGCATTATCATTGTTGTGACCATCGTCTTTCGCCTACACTATCTCACGGATTGCCTCTGCAATCCTCTTATTATCTGGTATGAAATAGTCCTCTAGAGAAGGACTGAATGGAACTGGTGTGTCTGGTGCGTTCACGCGTTTGATTGGAGCGTCTAACCAATCGAAGGCCTCTTCTTGAATAATAGCCGCCACCTCTGCTGTTGTAGCACCTGTCTTTGTCTCTTCTGTCACAAGAACTAATCTTCCTGTTTTCTTAACAGATTCGATGAGCATCTTCTTATCTAGAGGTACAAGTGTGCGTGGGTCGATTACCTCGACACTGATTCCTTCCTTTGCAAGTTCCTCTGCTACTTCTAACGCTTTATGAACCATGATGAATGTGCCCCAAACGGTGACATCAGCTCCCTCTCTGCGTATCCTTGCCTCACCAAAGGGAATAAGATACTCGTCATCTGGTACATCTTCTTTCTTATCATACACAAGCTTATGCTCGGCAAATAATACCGGGTCTGGATCTCTAATTGCAGTCTTAATGAGTCCTTTAACATCAGATGCAAATGCTGGGGCTGCTACCTTGAGCCCTGGGGTATGCATGAACCATGCCTCTAGACTTTGAGAGTGGTGTGATGCTATGTTCTTTCCACCACCAAAAGGTGTTCTCAAAACCAGAGGTACTGATGTTTGCCCACCAAACATGTACCTCATCTTGGCAGCCTGATTGCAGACCTGATCCATGGCGAGTGTGATTAGATCGCCAAACATGATCTCCGCAACTGGAATTAGTCCTGTAATGGCTGCACCGACAGCTGCTCCTGCTATAGTATTCTCAGAAATTGGTGTATCTCTGACTCTATCCACACCAAATTCTTCAGCAAATCCCTTTGTGACTTTAAATGCTCCTCCCCAATTTATCCCAATATCTTCTCCAAGTAGGAAGACTCTCTCGTCTCGACGCATCTCTTCACGGAGCCCTGCTGCGAGGGCATCTCTATAGGTCATCTCAGTCATCTAGAACGCCTCCGCATAGACATCATCCAATGTTTCTTCTGGGGCTGGATAATCTGACTTCTTAGCAAATTCCGCAGCTTTGTCCACCTCTTTCTGAAGAGTAGCACGTATTTTCTCAGCCTCTTTTTCAGTGATGGCTCCCTCTTCAAGTGCTATCTTTTTGATTACTTCGACAGCATCTCTCTCTGGGCTGAGCCAGCGATCAGCTTCTTCTTGAGGTCTGTACTTAGCAGGATCAAATCTCGAGTGCCCTTTCATTCGATATGTCTGGCACTCTATTAGTGTTGGACCCGCTCCTTCTCGAGCTCTCTTCACAGCTTCAACTGTAGATTCATAGACCTCTGCAGCATTATTACCATCTACAGTCACTCCTGGGATGCAATAAGCTTCAGCTCTCTGAGCAATAGATGAACTAGGACAGGTCAATTTAATCGGAGTACCCATTGCATAGAAATTATTCTCAACAACCCATATCAGTGGTAGTTTCCAGATGGCTGACATGTTCAATGACTCGCCAAATGTTCCATTATTGGACGCACCATCACCAAAGAAACATGCTACAACATCATCTGTCTTTTTCATCTGACACGATAGTGCTGCACCGACTGCAATTGGAAGTCCTGATGCCACAACACCAGTCGCTCCAAGGACTCCTGCATCAAATTGTGTGATATGCATAGAACCTCCTTTTCCTTTACACGAGCCAGTCCTTTTCCCGAGCAGCTCCGCCAAAGCCGCGTTCATATCCGCACCTTTAGCAATCACATGTCCATGTCCTCTATGTGTACTCTGTATCCAGTCAGAGTCTTTCAGAGCAGTAGTGACACCTGCCGCTACTCCTTCCTGACCAAGGTACAAATGAAGCGTTCCAGGTACTATATTTTCTCCAAAAAGGTCCCAGACTTTCTCCTCAAAGAGACGAATCTTCAATGTCCGTGTATATAATTCTTTGAGAATCTTCTTGTCTATTGTCATCGTCCAATCAACTACCTTCTAACGATTGAGAGCTTGTGAAGGCCTCCGCCAACCTTAGTTGATAAAGGCTTCGAAGTAGCTTCATGATGAGGTCACATATCCTTTCCATTCAATTATTTTGGAAGTGCCAAAAAATCAGATGCTGTTCATAATGAATTAGATTTACAGCAAGACTTCTTAACTAGCTCTTGATTATATCACACTTGCAACCATCAGGAGTATTACCAATGAGTCGGGTTGGCGTTTCAGCAATTCTTACATCAGGTCGCACACAAAAACAAGGAAGTGGGATGGAGTTAGGAAAACTCAGTAAAGATTATACTGATGAAGTTGCTGTGTGTGAAATGGACCTTACTACTCTAAAGGCTTTAGGGATTGAAGAAGGAGCACCAGTGAAAGTTAAATCTGCGTTTGGAAGTGTTGTGGTACGGAGTCGGATTGATAAAAGAGGCGCGCCGGGAATTGTCTTCATCCCCTGTGGACCTTATGCAAATATGGTGATTGATTCCACAACTGAGTCATGCGGTATGCCTGATTTTAAGGGAACTCCCGTGGAGATATTCGTGGCAGAGAGCTGTTCTGTTTTATCCATTGAAGAGATACTTGAAGAGATACTCGGAGGGGATTAGATGTCCAATAATGGAACAACTATTGAGAATGTTGTCTGTCCCTTCTGTGGTTGTCTCTGTGATGACTTGGTAATCACTATAGATGAAGGAAGAATTGTCAAAAACCAGAATGGTTGTCCGATAAGCAGAACGAAATTTCTGAACTACAATCATGATCGACTTCTTCATTCTACAATCAAAACGGATATGAGTAGAGAGACCCCTCTTGAGAATGCCATTAACCAAGCTGCTTTGATAATCTCACAATCAAGAAGGTTACTTGTCTATGGTCTAAGTTCAGCAGAAAATGATGCTCATCGCGAGGCCTACAAGATCTCTGAGCTAGTCGGTGGTGTTGTTGACAACACATCATCAGTCTGCCATGGACCAGCGATTATTGGGACTCAAGAATCTGGAGAACCCCAAGGCTCTCTTGCAGAGACACGAAATCGCGCTGACTTAGTGATCTACTGGGGTGCAAACCCACAGTTCGCTCATCCTCGACATATGAGTAGGTATACAAAACCATTAGGGGAATTTGCCAAAGAACGTCAGATTTGGGTCTTTGATATCCGGAAGAGCATAACTGCATCAATTGCTAATCGATTTATCAAATTAGATCCAGGTTATGACCTTGAAGTTCTGGAGTCTATGAGAGCCATTCTTCATGGACACACTCTAGATGTTGATTCAGTTGGAGGACTGTCATTGGATGAGATTTCAGAGCTTGTCAAAGTCATGAAGAATTCAAAATATGGTGTGTTCTTCTTTGGTCTTGGGTTATCACAATCAAGAGGAAAATATCATAATGTTGAGGCTGCTATCCGACTCGTTCAAGACCTCAATTCATTTACTCGTTGGCATATAATACCAATGCGAGGCCATTACAATGTTACAGGAGCTAACAAGACCTCTACTTGGCAGACTGGATATCCTTTTGCTGTTGACTTTAGTCGAGGCTACCCTCGTTATCAACCAGGTGAGTATACTGCTGTCGATATGTTAGCAAGAGGTGAATGTGATGTCCTCCTCAACATTGCAGCCGACCCAGTTGCCCATTTTCCTCGACGCGCTTTGAAACATCTCAAGAATATTCCCATCATTAATCTTGACCCGAAAAGAAATCTTACATCTATGATAGCTACAGTAAACATCCCTGCAGCAATTGCAGGTATTGAATGTGATGGGGCGGCTGTAAGAATGGATGGCCTTCCATTGTATCTCAAGAAGGTAGTTAATCCTCCAAATGGTATACTTCCTGATCGAGAGATTCTAAGTATGATCTATCATGAAGTCAGGAGGTTGCTGTCCTTATGACTCACGAGTTCATCCTACAAAATGGAACAATTTTCGATCCCCTCAATGGAATTGATAGTGAAATGAAAGACATCTGTGTTTCAAATGGGAAGATTGTCGAAAAGGTTTCCGAACATGCTCGAAAGATAGACCTCAAAGGTCGTGTTGTTATGCCTGGGGGAGTTGATCTTCACTCCCACATTATAGGTTGTAAATTAAACTACGGCCGATCAATGTGTCCTGAAGACCATCGTGATGATCCTGTGCCATGTACTAAGTACACTCGTGGCGGTGTAGGACACACCATGCCTAGTTCCTATATCATTGGTTATCGTTACTCGCAAATGGGCTATACAACTGTAATAGAACCCGCATTACCTGCAGTCAAAGCTCTTAGTGCGTGGGAAGAGATTGAGGATTTACCAAACCTAGATACTGGTATGCTTCCAATGTTTTGCAATAGTATGATAACTTTTCATTATCTATCTAATGATGATATCAATGGCCTTGCTGCGTATATTGCCTGGACATTAGAAAAAATCGGAGGACTCGGAGTAAAGGTAGTTAACCCTGGAGGAACTTATTCTTGGGCTCACGGTATTGACCTCCGTGACATTGATGGATTGATACCTGGGTGGAACATCACACCCAGAGAAGTAACTCAGGGCATTTGTAGAGCAGTAGAAGCTCTTGGACTTCTACATCCTATGCATCTTCATCCTAACAATCTTGGCCGTGTTGGAAATGTTGAGACTACAATAGCCCAACTAGATTGCTTGAATAATATCAAAGGACATAATGGAAGGAAAAAAGTCGTTCACCTTGCACACATGTCCTTTGATTGTCTTGGTTCTCTTGATCCTGGAAGTACTGATTGGAAAGATCTATCCTCAGGAGGCCTCAGATTTGCTGAATATTTCTCAAAAAACAAACATTTCACAACAGACCTTGGCCAAATTACTTTCGGACCCGCAACCACAATGACTGGGGATGGTCCCTTTGAATACTATCTTCATACTTTATCTGGAGAGAAATGGTCAAATGTAGCAATTGATGTTGAACTTCCTGGCGGGGCGGGTATAGTACCGTACCATTATAGTCCAATGTCAGCTGGTAACTCAATACAATGGACAATCCCTCTTGAATTTGCACTAAGTGTAGACGACTTGTGGCGAGTTGTGATAAGTACCGACCACCCTAATGCTGGACCCTTTACTAAATATCCTTTAGTGCTCTCTTGGTTGATGAGTAAGAAGCAGCGACATCTCTGGTTGGAAAAGGTTCATCCTGCTGCGTCTAAGAGATCAACTCTCCCAGATATCGAGAGTGAGTGGAGTCTCTATGATGTAGCCATTTCAACACGAGCTGCACCATCAAAGATACTGGGACTTGATAAAATCAAAGGACATCTTGGTGTGGGTGCTGATGCGGATATTGCAGTCTATGATGTTGATCCATCTAAAGTCGATCTATCTTCACATCCTGACAAGATCTTACGCACGTTTAGTGGAACATTCCTCACTATACTTCATGGAGAATTAGTGTCTAAGAGAGGGAAGGTTAAAAGTACGAGCCATGGAAGAGTCTGGTCTTCAAGTCCTAGACTTGATGACTCTCTGAATACGCGTATTAACCAAGAACTTGAAGACCTAATGGGACGTTGGTTTGCTCACTCATTTCACAACTATCCAGTTCCAACTCGGTATCGGTCCCACATGGAAACAAAACTAGACATTGATGCAACAGAACTCTCAGTTTGAATTGACCGATTCTAATGTTTAATATGAATGAGATGTATTATCTATGAAGTTGAAATATGATGCCTGACCATGCTGATGACACCTCTAACATGCATCCAGGATATGAAGGTGTAGGTCCGTTCTATGATTTGTTTGTTGATAACTCTGACTTACCATTTTACCTTCAATATGCTCGACAAAAGGGTTCTCCTATTCTTGACCTCGCAGCAGGTACTGGTCGAGTGACCTTTATGCTTGCTCGTGAAGGATTCAAGGTTGTGGCTCTTGAAGAGTCACTCTCAATGCTTGATGTGGCACAGGAGAAGCTGAACCAGGAGCCTTTGAATTCTGCAGAAAGGATTACACTCATCCGTGGTGACATGACAAATTTCGAACTGAAGCAGAAATTCAATCTGATAATCATTCCTGCCTCTTTTGGTCATGCGCTCACAACAGACACACAATTAACAACTTTGAAATGTATTTTCAATCACTTAGATGATGATGGGCTATTCATTCTTGATGTCTTTCCTGGAGCATTACAACATGAGCATGCTACATTTGTTGATGGTCCTGTTTTTCTGCCGGATAATACAACTGTTGAGAGACATGGTGAGATCTTCTCTAATTTTCTGAATCAGATAATGAGAGTGAACCTTCGTTACATTGTTCGTGATGGCAATCAAAATATCATCAAGGATGTTCGTGTGGTGTCTTCTGCTGCATTATTGTTCAATCGAGAGGTCGACCTTCTTCTGCAGCTGACAAAATTCGAGGTTGTTGAAGAATTAGGAAGTTTTGAAGGAGAAGCATATTCTCCAGAAAGTGTGAGAAGATTATTGATTCTACAAAAACGAATCTGAATCATGAGAAGGGGATGATTCCCCTTCTCGCATTAAAATGATTACATGGTGAAGGCCCATTTAATTTCTAGTCTAGGTCTTCAGGGGATGGGAGTGAGTCTACCTTTTGAGGTTCTTCACGAAACACAACACCACTCTCGAATTCTAAATTGTCTGTATAGAGAACTCTGCCTTCCACAATGGCATCGCGTTCAATGTAAATCCTGTGTCCATAAATACTTCCGACTCTGGCTCGTTCTTCTATTCGGATGTCCTCTCCGTATAGCGACTCAGTTCGAGCTCGTTCACGTATAAGAATCTCTTTTGATTCGACAAATCCCTTTACTTCTGCACGTTTACCAATTCTGAAACCATCAGTTGCCTTGATATATTCTGCTGAAATCTCTCCACCAACAATGATTCTAAACGTATCAATTCTGCCATCTACCTTGACGGTGCCGCCAACCTTAATCTTATCATCGCATTTTAGATTACCTCCGATTGAAGCAGTACCACCAACATTCAAGCTACTTCCGAGTTCAAGGTCTCCTTCCGTCTTTATTGTACCGCCAACGTCAACAGATTCTCCCTTTGCAGCCCCCCCAATCTTAACAGTACCACCAACATCAATCTCTCCAAATTCAAGGTCTCCTTCAGACTTGAATGTACCACCAATGTCAATGTTAGCTATTTTTGAACCTCTTCCAACTTTTGCTGAACCACCAACGTCAAGTTCTATGATTTGGATTGCCTCTTCAGCCTTGAAACTTCCACCAACAGATACTTTTTTGATAGTTCCAGTAACTACCTTTGCAGCTCCACCAGCATCGAGTTCATCGACCTCAATTCTTCCATACACTGATACTGCAGCACCTCCAGCCAATCTCTCGGCTTTACAATCGCCCTCGATCTTGACTGCGGCTCCTGCTGTCATTCTCTGAGCTTCTGCATTGCCCCCAACTTTGATGGACGCACCACCTTTTGCAGAAACACAACTAAGGTTGCCACCAACTTCTAGACTAGCACCTGCCTCAACATCTCTTGTTTCAAGATCTCCTTCTATCTCAATAGATCCCTTTCGCACGTCGACAGATTTTGTTGCCACTAAGTCACCTCTGACAATAATGCGGTCTCTAGTCCTGAGTTCGATTCTTTCACATCTAAGTGATCCATCAACCTCAAGCTCATCATGGACGATTAATGTACCTGAGATAACAATCTCGTTGCCCTGTTGAGGTCGCAGTATTCTACAATTTCGAATCTCAACGTCTCCCTCAACTGCACCAAGTTCGACTTCATTTTCATTTTTGAATTCTAATTTACTTGCCATTTTTGGCCTTCACCTGTGATTATTTCCTATGTATAATGTTCATTCTTTAGTATATAAGCAAAAGTCACAATTTGAAGTCACAAAATGTGACTAGCTGAGGAGTGTCTTTGATGAGTACTCACATTCCCATTATCGGTTCAGGAATAGGCATTCCCACCAGTGTTGCTAACCTCTTATATAACTCAAGATACTGATGACCTCTAACTGTAACCTTATAGACCCGCATACCTTCGTCTTCATCTTCTTCAAGAAGCCCTCTCTCACATAATTCAGTTATCGACTCCTTTGCTCTATCTACCGGCATGTTTGTGGATCTTGCCGCTCGAGTAAGGGGGCAGTATCCCCATATGTAGACAACCCGCAGGAGTTCTGCATAAATATCATAACGTGTTCGCTTTTGAAGCTCCTTTTTTCCTCGTTTCTTTACAAGTTCTTCAAAAGCCTCTTCGTCAGACATCTTTCAACCTCCCACATTGAAAGAACACAGGCAAATTAAAGTCTACTGTAATAAGCCAGATTTGTTCTCATATTATGCACCAATAACTCTTATGATACCAATATCTGTTCTTAGATGAGCCGGGATAAGCAGTGATACGATGTCTATATATTATCAAGAGTGATGGAGAGATACTCTATGGAAAATTACTCGATGAGAGAACAGATGTTGACCTGCACAATATCCCCCATTATGTTAAGAATAGTGTAATATTATTCCACTCTCGTTCCAGCACTTCATCTGAGAAAGTGTATACTCTCCAACAAAGCAATGGTTTCTGGGCTTATGCATTCTTTCACTCTTTTGCTCTTGTTGCATTGCTTCCATTAACTGACAATCTTGTGAATCCAAAGTATATGTTGCTATCAATTGGACGTAAGATTGCACATGAATTTGGTACAATGATAAATACATGGAGTAATGATAAGTCTGATATCGGGGCTATTGAACGCATCATTGATCAATACACCTCAATTGATCTCTCTCCGTTATCAGTAGATACTCTAGAGAAAATTGACACACTCATTACTGCTGCACTAGAGCAACCTAAGATAGCTTTTGTTGGAATTTTTGACTCTAGAGGAAAGATGGTCCGCGGCAATGTACCTGAAATTCATCTCTTTAGAATAGAAGTTGAGGTTTCTCAAGGGGTGATTAAACCTGTAATGGATATTGCTCCAACGAGTATTATTACGGGAGAATATAAGGTGCAGATGCTACGTGTCAACTCACTTACAGTTGCTGTAGCGTCATTACCTACTGAAAGCACTCTTAATGCTGTTTCAACTGTAGGGGAGATTGCACATGCTCTCAATGAACTTGTGTAGACTAATTTATTTGGGCTCGTGTAGGATTATTACATGAGGGGAACATATTGAATCCTTTGGAAACATTAGAGAGGGTTGAATCTCTATTGAAACTGTGCGATATTCGTTGTCGCTTATCTAATGATTTGGAAGCGCGATTGAAGGAGTGTGAGGATGCTAGAATTCTCTTAGAGTCTCTTGAGGGTCTCTCTAATAAGGAAGAGCAAAAGAGATTGGCTCTTCTCTCACAGACACTCATCCAAGAGTCTTACGTTTTCGATGCTCTTGAACAGTCTGACAGAAATTTGGAGCGTGCAAAAGAAGCTCTGAATTTAGCTAAGGATTCCACTGACCTAGTTCAGATTGCACGAGCCCATCTATGTCTTGGGATACATCTATTAAACTCAGGAGATCTTCTAGATGCTGAGGGCCACTGGGTGAAGATACTTCTTGAGGCTCAAGAATCTCATGATGACGCCAAGATGCAAGTAGTTGTAGGTCGCACCCTTATTGTTCGAGGTCATGTCTTGAACGCTAAAGGTCTCTTTGCACAGGCAATTGAGGTTCTGGATGATGCTGTTCAAACCCTTGAAAGTGCAGGAGATAAAATAGGCATGGCTGAAGCCTACGAACTGATGTCCAAGGTGTATCATAATTTGAACGATCCTGAATCTACTGATTTTTGTTTACAACGTTCTAAAGAGCTTAAAGAGCTAGTAATGACAAATTTGGAATGACCTTTTGACAAAACACAAAAGCAGGATACTTGTTCTCATCTTCATTGTACGGAGATGTTTCTAAATGCTCATTGTTGGAATTTCAGGAACTCCAAAACATGAAAAATCAAACACGCAGTTTCTATTATCCAAAGCATTGGAGGCTGCAGCTGAAGTTGAGTCGATTGACACACAGTTACTAAACATCAGTGACTATGAGATAAGACACTGTACTGGTTGTGACTCCTGCGTCAGGAAGAAGCCATGTCCTGAGAGTGCTCATGATGATATGCCCAAGATTGAGGAAAAACTGCGACTGGCTGATGGGATAATTATTGCAGCTCCCTCTTATTTTACGTCAGTTCCTGGAGTTCTAAAAGACTTCATTGACCGCTCAAGAGCCATGAAGATGCTTGATCATCAATTGAAAGACAAAGTATTCGGTGCATTAACATATGCTGGTCTCAGGTATGGCGGACAGGAACATGTAATTGATGTTCTTAATAGATATGCACTAGGTCAAGGAATGATTGTTGTGGGAGCTGTCGGCAGTCCTGTCCGACATGGAACTTTTGGTTCTGGAAGTCTTCAGACCGATGAAGGTTCTTGGAGGTCTGCTTCTGCCGATGAACTGGCTGTTGAAGGGAGCATTCTACTTGGTAAGCGAGTTGCTGATTTGGTATTAAGGATTAAGAAATCGGGGTAAAGGCATGACTCGGGATACATCACCAGGACTTGTGCAGATATACACCGGAGATGGTAAAGGAAAGACAACCTGTGCATTAGGTGCTGGTCTACGAGCAGCGGGACATGGACTGGAAGTTCTAGTTATCTCGTTCATGAAAGCCAAAGTTGCAGTTCGCGGTGACGGTGTCGATATTAACTATGGAGAGTTCAAGACAGTCGATCTAGTCCCTAATTTTACTATTGTTCCTGTAGGTCGAGAGACCTTTGTGGACAAGCACAATCCAGATCCGATTGATGTAGAGATGGCTCAGAACGGACTCAGACTAGCTCAAGAAGCGCTTCAGAAACACACATGCGATGTTCTCATTCTCGATGAGATTAACGTTGCTGTGGAATGGAATCTAATATCACTCGAGGACCAGCTCGGACTAATAGATATGAAACCTGCTGACATCGAGCTCATTATGACCGGTCGGTATGCGCGTCACGAAATCATGGATATTGCTGATCTAGTGACAGAGATGAAGGAGATCAAGCATTATTATTCAGCTAAGAAGATTCCTGCTCGTAGAGGATTTGAATTCTGATAGAAATGTGAACATACTTCCAAATCGAACACTTAATATGAAAACCACTGTTCGAAGTCTTGTTCCAATTTGGAGGCATTCTTCATGGGTACTGAGAGGAATTTGGAAGATATTCAGAAAGCCTACGACAACTGGGAAAAAGAGACCCTCATTCCACATCAAAGAAGCAATTCTGATTGTCGTGAGGAATTCGTCACCACATCAAGTCGCCCAATTAAAGCAATTTACACGCCACTTGATGTACCTAAATTTGATTATTTGAAAGACCTCGGTTTTCCAAGTGAGTACCCCTATACCCGTGGTGTCCAACCAAGCATGTATCGAGGGCGCATCTGGACCATGCGCCAATTCGCTGGAATGGGTACTGCGGAAGAGTCGAATGCGCGATACAAGTTCCTTCTGGCTAATGGACAGACAGGTCTCAGTGTTGCTTTCCATCTTCCTACAATTTTTGCTAGAGATTCGGATCATCCTTTTTCACATGGTGAGGTTGGCAAACTTGGAGTTGCAATTGATACCCTAAAGGACATGGAGCTTCTCTTTGATGGTATTCCTCTGGACAAGGTTACAACCTCAATGACAATAAATGCACCTGCATCGATTCTGCTTGCCATGTACATGGTCGCAGCTCAAAAACAAGGTGTTTCGCCTGATAAAATCGGGGGCACAATTCAGAATGATCTTCTGAAAGAGTATATGGCACAAAAGTCTTGGATTCTAGCACCTACTCCCTCTCTTCGCATTATTGGAGACATTATGGAATATGCAACAAAGAACATTCCACGATGGAACACCATCTCGATATCCGGCTATCATATTCGCGAAGCTGGTTCAACTGCTGCTCAAGAGCTAGCATTCACTCTTCTTAGTGGGATGGAATATGTAAAGGTCGGTATGAAACATGGTCTTGATGTCGATGACTTTGCGCCACGTCTATCTTTCTTCTTTAATGCACACAATGACATTTTTGAAGAAGTTGCTAAATACAGAGCTGCACGGCGAATCTGGGCGCGTGAAATGAAAGAGACCTTTGGAGCTAAGAAAGAGAGGTCTCTCTGGATGCGGTTCCATACTCAGACTGCTGGTTGTTCGCTAACTGCACAACAACCAATGATAAATATTGTACGCACTGCATATCAAGCATTAGCTGCGGTTCTAGGAGGCACTCAATCGCTTCATACAAATTCTATGGATGAGGCGCTCTGTCTTCCCACTGAAGAAGCTGTTCGAGTGGCACTTCGAACACAGCAGATTCTTGCACATGAAAGCGGAGTGGCCAACACGATTGACCCTCTAGCTGGTTCATATTATATTGAAGCCCTCACAAATGACATGGAAGAGGAAGCGTACAAATACTTTGAGAAGGTAGACGCACTTGGTGGCGTGGTGGCTGCCATTGAGAAAGGTTTCTTTCAGAGGGAGATTGCTGAGGCTTCGTATCGTTATCAGAAAGAGATCGATGATGGAAAACGCATCATTGTCGGGGTCAATGATTATGTCCTCGAAGGTGAACAGATCACTATTCCAGTCCTTAAGATTGACGAAGAGGCAGAACGTCGACAGATTGCGAGAACCCAGAAGATACGAAAAGAGCGCGATAATACGAAGGTCGCGGAGGCTCTTGATGGGCTCAGAAAAGCATCAGAGGGTGAAGAGAATGTTATGCCACACATCGTAAATGCTGTCAAGGCATATGCTACAATTGGAGAGATATTCCAGGTCTGGCGTGACCTCTGGGGCGAATGGGATGAGCCAAAGATCTTCTAGATCATTATCTGAGAGTTACCTGATGAATTCTCTATTGTTGTTCTTCTTGTACGTACAATCACAACTGCACAGTAGAGAATAACAATGGCAGACCCGCTCCCCAAAATTGAAGTGAATATAAGTGACCAATTTAACTCTGGATTTGTTATCTGTTGGACTGTTGTTGTCGTAGATGTCGTAGTAGTTGTACTTGTCGTTACATTTACTGTACCACTCGAAGGAAAAACACCATAATGAAAGAGAGGATTACGTATTATCTCATAATAATCATTAGTTTCAAAATCTGAGAATATGAAGGGACCACAGGTCACAAATGGATGTGATTCATTAAAAATCGGATTCCAAGTATACCATCCTTCATACCCAATACCGTCATCATCGTTGAAGATATGTTCAGGGATGATACAATCAAATGCAAAGTCACTGAAATGCCAGTATGACTCCGAATTGAACTCGAATACCACTTGGTATGTTGAAGGTGAATAGACACCAACTAACATATCAAGATCACTTCCTGCAGGATTTCCATACATCCCGCTCTGTAAGGCATAGTTGAAGCTAAAGGCAACATCTTGGGCAGTAAGAGGTACGCCATCGCTCCAGGTAGCGTTCTGGATGACGTTGATTGTGAATCTGACATGCCCATCTGGGACTGCTGTATTGTCTGAGTGTTTCTCTACCAACATTTCCTCTGCTAAGTCTGGCCATGGTGTGATATGTGGGTCATATTTGTATAATGATGGCCAAAATTCTGAAAATAGATAGTAATTTGCTGATATAGACCATTGTGTCTTGAAGAAATTGAAGCTATTAACTGCTTCAGATATTGCCACCTGAACAACACCTCCG
>SDOA01000024.1 GCA_004524595.1 Candidatus Thorarchaeota archaeon
AAATTATGGCATGACTATAGAATGGCTCGTCCAACTTCAGTCATTCAGGGAATCATTAAACGAGATAACAGAGAGAGAACAACTAGCTATGAAGAGGATGGATAAGCAATGTATTAATTGAATCAATATGATTAAAAGGGAACAATATGTGATGTACCCTGTAAAGGTGAAAAAGATGCCTAAAAGTACTAAGAAGAGTCGGAAGAAGAAAGGATCAGGACCCCTACCCAGTGGCGGGGCAGGGTTGATCAGATTCTTCGAAGACGAAACACCAGGCATCAAGATAGGTCCGACAACAGTTGTGATACTAGCAAGTATTCTTGTTGTTTCCACCATTATTGCGCATGTACTCTACCTTGTAGGGAACTAATCTGAACGATCTGAGTCGTTGATTCAGATGAACATGCCCCAAGTATTATAAGAGACTCTATGCCGAGTCGCACAATCCAAGGACTGGTGATGATTCAATGAAAGTAAAGGGTGAACTGAATAAATACTGCCCTCGATGTCACAAACATACAGAACATGCTGTATCAATTGCAAAAGCTGGCAAGAGAAGGAGTATGGCTGAAGGCGAACGTCGAATGTCTCGCAAGACAAAAGGATATGGTTCATTCCCAAAGCCAATTCAGAAGCGCTTTGCAAAGACTACAAAGAAGACTGTTTTAAAACTCAAATGTAAGGAGTGTAATCATGTCATCCAGTCCCAGAGCATGCGGTTGAAAAAAGTCGAGGTTGAACGAGTATAAGGTGGTTATCATGACAAAGGACGAGATTGTTCAACAGCCAAACTCACGGTTTCTCAAGGTAAAATGTCTTGACTGTGAGAATGAACAGATTATTTTTGGAAATGCTACGACACAGGTCAAATGTCTT
The DNA here is from genome assembly GCA_004524595.1 of Candidatus Thorarchaeota archaeon. The sequence continues at coordinate 877 of SDOA01000024.1, forward strand.
AAGTGCGAAAAGATACTTGCTAAACCTAGCGGAGGGAAGGCTAAACTAGAGCCTATTGCCAGAGAAATAGAAGTCCTTCCGTGAGGCGAATAAGACATGGTCCTGAAACGTGCTAATTGGCCAACTCCTGATGATTATGCAATTGCTGTGGCAACCAAAGTCACTACATATGGTGCTTATGTCACATTGCCAGAATATAGTGACAAGGAGGGGTTCATCCATATATCGGAGGTTAGTAGTACATGGGTCAGGAATATCCGGAATCATATCCACGAGAACCAACGTGTAGTAGTAAAGATACTCAAAGTAGACGAAGAGAAGATGCATATTGACTGTTCTCTCCGCCGGGTCTCTAATGAGTCAAAGAGAGCAAAGAACAACGAATGGAAACGTGCCCAGAAAGCACAGAAACTCCTTGAGTTGGTGGCAAAAGAGAACGGGATGACCATTGAAGAGATCTATGAGAAGATTGGCTGGCCAATAGAAGACTTATTCGGTGAAATCTATGCAGGACTAGAAAGAGCTGCTGATGGTGATGTCGATGTCTTTGAAGAAGTCCAAGCAACCAAGAAACTCAAAAAACAGGTTGCAGACTTGGCTAAGCTACGAATAGAGATACCCTCTGTTGAGATTGATGGAGAGATGACAATTGCAGTTCCAGGACCAAATGGTGTTGAGGTTATTAAAGAGGCACTATCAGAAGGTCTTGTAAAAGGAAAAACCCATGACAAGTCAACAACGGAGATCTACACTCTGGGATCGCCAAGATATAAGCTAAGAATTGTGAGCCCCGACTATAAAGAGGCTGAAGAGATACTCTCGGATGTATATGGTCACATTGCCAAACAAATAGAGAGCAACTCTGGTACTATTACTTTTGTGAGAAAGTAGGAGATGTTGCGTGATGGCGCATCTCTACAAATGTCTGAAATGCGATGAATACACACTTTGTGAGAAATACTGTCCAAAATGTGGTGGTCCTGTAATAGATCCCAAACCTCCCAAATACAGCCCACAGGATAAATATGGTGAGTATCGAAGGAAAGCAAAACGTATAACTCAACGAAAGAACACAAATTAGTTATTAAAAAGAGGAAACAAGGCAACTGATTCTAAGACCAGTTGCCATGATATTGTCACTAGTACAGTTGGATTGGTACCCAGAACGTAGTCCAATCGCTATCAAAGGTTGGTTCGCCTGTGATAATGTTATTCCACCAGAGGAATTTCAATTGATAGTTCATTCCTTGACGCATTATCACATCTTGAGAGTCAGTAGATTTCAGAGGAATGAGAAACTCTATCACTCTATCTCCAGTTGCAAACTCAGCCGAATTTGTACCTGTTGAATCCTCACCCCAAGTGCCGTCAAAGCGAATGTGACCATCATAGTTTTGACCATTGTAGTTCACTATTCGTATATCTGACTTAAGAGGTTGATTTAGAGGGGCAAATTGTATTCCAAACGCATCTTCGCCTATGGTATAGTTGTCCATTCGTATCCCATAGTACATATGGGTTGAATTCGACTGAGCGTAAACACGAGCAGTATAACCTCCACCGAATGCAATATTGTAGTTCCTCAGTGAGAGTTCATTGCTTGTCAATGATCCATCAATGAGACCGTCGAGGTTTCCAGACTTCAAAGACGGATACCAAGCAGCATTTGTTCGATTCAGATATTGATGGTACATGGTGTAGTCAATTTCATAGATCTTAACAGTGCCATATGATGAACTGATGAAAGGCGTCTTGAAGGCACCTCGGAGATTCACAGGCATATGCGATACCCAGGCTTCGTCACTCCAGAAGAAATTATCAATTTGCTTCCGTATGTTGGAAAGTCCAAGTGTGTCTGCTTCATCTTGATTTCTGGGTTCGCCATATGACAAGAGCTTGTAGAGTGTTGAACTATAAAACGGTTCAAGTGTTTGATCGTTGACTCCCAAGTATGTAGCATCATCAATAAGAGACGTACCAAATCTGTCTTCAGCAATACGTACCATCCAAGGCCATTTGCCATCATCTCCACCAAACCCTGAGTATCTATGGCCCCAGTAGACGAGGACATGAGTTGCGTCCCAAAGTTTGAATGTTTTCAATGACTCAGTAAGATTTAGTGCCATTAATGCATAACCCATGAGCGCTATCTGTGTACTGTTAAACGTTGCATTATCGACAATAGTATTAGCGTCAGATGCGCTGTTTATCCAATATCCATAGTCCCACCAACTAGCTATTATAGAATCAGGAGGTAAGACATTTCGGATATATGTCATTGCAACTTGCCAATCTGTTGCTTGGCTTGTAGATGATAACGGAGAGTTTGCAAATTCAGAATTACCCACTTGCACTGATACATATTGTACTCCAAGAATAATGTTGACTGATAGCAATAAGCCTACAAATGCAAAAGCGGTAAGTGAATGTTCAGAGGTCAATGATGAACTCATCCTGAACCGCCGACGCTCAAAGACAGAACGTTGTGTGACGACTTTTGCATATGGCTCAAGGATATTGTAAGTGGCTACAGCTGCAAGAATTGCAACTCCTGGTGCAAGTATCAATGATATGCGGATCATACTTCCTGCAAAGTAGACAGATGTTAGACCATAGAGAAATATCAACCAGTCTTCATCCCGACCTCTCTTGAATAAGAAATACATTCCAAGTGGAAAGAAGAATATCAGTACTAGAAGCGTATTGTAGAAACTACCCCAAGGTGTTGGAAGATGCTCTGCAACAGATGCTAGAATTCTTTGATCCAATCTTACAAAGGGGTTAATTACTGTAAGAAATTTTGCCCCAATCTTTAGAATTGGGTTAGAACTGTATGGAGAGATTGTAAGAGATGTGGTACCTGCGTATATGAGATAGGAAACTACTCCAACAACGGGAGTGATCAACCCGAAAAGAATTGGTTTCATATGAGGTGCTAAAACAGAAGCAGTAGCTTCACGATAACCACCGATACGAAGCCAAATCTCATATAGGACAAGTAAGCCAGCAACTCCAATTGGCGCAAGAATAGCAAATTGAGTGAGATTTCCAAATCCATTTCGAGGGACAAGATCTCCAATGAATATACCTAAAGAAATCGTGATTAAGTAAGTGGAGAGTAACCGTCGACTATAACGACCCATCGCAAGCATGAGGAAACCGTAGAGTGCCAATAAACCAAGCATAAATTCAGCAGCACCCCAAGATATTAAGAGATATCCCAAGGAAAGACCAGATCCAACAGAGGATACAAGAGAGCTACGTTTGAGACCCCTCATGAATAGGAATGTAGTAAGAACAATGGCAAATACGCCAATACACTCGTTGTCATAGAATCCTCCAACAGTTCTCTGGAGGAATGCTGGGATAAATGCTGTAAATACTCCAGTGAAGAGGCCAACAGTATTGTTGTAGAGCTCTTTTCCAAGGAAGAAGGCGACAATTGCAGTGAGAGCACCCATGAAGGCTGGGAGGGCTAATGATACAGCAGTAACACTTACCTTGATACCAAAACCATTCAAGAGGAAATAGAAGAATGCGCTTGTGAATGGAACTCCGACATAGGTGGTGCGTGCCATATCACGACCAAAAGGGACCCATGTTGAGTCATCGTACCAAGTAAAGAACGCAGAAAATCCATTCTCTGCGATATAATCGGTTACTTTTAGCTGAAACCAAGGGTCAAAAGCACGTACGATAGGTTGAGCGTCGAATAGTGGCGCCAAACGCAGCAACAGAGCAGTTGTGAATATGATCAACAGTGCTAATACAAGCATCACTGAGCCGCGCGAAATCTTTGATTTTGGTCTATGGAATACCTGTCTTAGGAATCTTCCGCTGGACCGTTTGAATTTACCAAATGACATGTGGAGTGCTCTCTCCGTGTTCTCTCGAACTTGCAGCAGCGATTTTATGATGTGCTAAAAAGGTTGCTGTTAATAATAAAGTCGTCCTAATGAGAAATCGTAAAATTCGTTGTGAAATAAAATTAGTATGGTGGGATTCTATCACGCCCACCATGTTTTGGATAATAGTATATTATTGCGATTCAATAAAGGATTTGTAGGCTGCCGCGTCCATCAATACAGCAAGATCTTTATCAAGATTTGATGGTCGGACCTTAAACATCCACCCTTTGCCATAACAGTCTTCGTTGACAATCTCTGGTGCATCTTCTAGTTCTGTATTTACTTCAACAATCTCACCGGTAATAGGAGAGAAGATATCAGAAGATGCTTTCATGGACTCGACAAGCCCACACTCATCGCCGGCTTTGAGAACTGTGCCAGCTTCAGAGATTTCAACGAAAGTAATCTCATGTAGGGAATTCTGAGCATAATCAGTTATTCCAATTACTGCCAAATCTCCTTCGATTCTGACATATTCATGTTCAGAGCTATAATATAATCCATCTTTGACTTCGGTGCCACCCATTGTAGTCCACCAACACTTTCAGGTTGCAGTACTCGGTTTAAATGAGTTTGGATGTTACACAGAACGTGTTCCACCATACTTCTCAGGATCATAGAAAGGCCATTCAGCAACCTGAGCCTTTCTATAACGACCTTTTATGTCGATTTCAATGATGTCATCTACACTAACTGTATCAGGGGGAACATAACCCAGACCAATCCCTTTTCCTAAGATGGGAGATATGCCTCCACTTGTGGTTTTCCCTATGACTCGACTATCAAGTAAAATTGGGTACTCTTCTCTAGGAATCCCTCTATCAATCATAATATAACCAATTCGTATCTTCTTGACACCTTCCTCTTTATGACGTTTAACAACTTCATACCCGATATAGATCGGATCAACTTTAAATTTCACAGCATAGGGTATTTTTGCTTCAATAGGAGAAGTATTTTCATCAAGTTCATGACCATATAGAACAAAACCCGCTTCTAGACGGGTAGAATCTCTGGCGCCTAGACCACATGGTTTGATTCCAAACTCTGCACCATCCTTGAGCAGCTTCTCCCAAAATCCTATTGCCCTCTTCTTTCCTTCATCAGTAAAAGGACAGTTCAAAACAAGGATTTCAGCACCCTCTTCCCCGGTATAACCAGTTCTACACAAGTAGCAATCGTATCCAGCAATGTCAAGGCGGTTACATGTAAATCGACCAAATTCATTCATATCTCTTCCAGACATATTTTCTAAAAGCTTGAGTGCTTTTGGCCCTTGTACTGCAATCATTGCAATTTCCTTAGAATTATCGACAACTTGAGCATCGAAACGTTTCGATTGCTCTTTGAGGTGTTTGTATATTTTCGGACCGTTCGCAGCATTTGTAACCCAGATGAATTCATCCTCTTCAATTCGATAGAGCATCAAATCATCATGGATTCCGCCCCTCTCGTTCAGACAAGTGGTATAATGTCCGCCACTGACAGAGAGCTTGCTGACATTGTTTGTTGTGACCGTCTGGAGAAAGTCGATGGCCTGTGGACCATTGACAAAGAAGCGGAACATGTTTGAAGTATCAAATATTCCTACTGCTTCTCTCACAACCATATGTTCTTCTCGTATGTCTGAGAATCTAACTGGCATTTCCCAGCCTACAAAATCAACTAGGTCGCCATGTTCTTTATGCCAATCATAGAGCTGAGTTCTTTCAAGCTTGTCATTCATTCAGAATCACCATCTTGACTTGGTTGAAGTCTAAATCGGCTACATTTTATGTTCTTCTATCTAGTCTACATTTGGAGATAATTAAATGAGAAGTCACCATGTTGATATAGCCGGTCTGCGGATTGGAGAAGGATACCCGGTTAGAACAATGGGTGTGATAAATCTGTCATCAGAATCATTCTACAAAGGTTCTGTAGCAATAGAAAAAAATGACCTTCAACAATCTGTTGATAAAATGGAGTCCGATGGTGCAGATATTATCGATATCGGGGGAGCATCTACTGCGCCAAAGAACGTGTATAATACCCCAGATATTTCAGAGGACAAAGAGATACAACGTGTAAATACAGCCTTGAAGATTATCACAGACAGGTCAAATATTCCCATTTCAATTGATACTGTTTCATCGCGTGTAGCTGCAGTAGCATTAGATCTCGGAGCAAATATCATCAATGACACATCCGGTTTGAAAGCGGATGCGAATATGGCAAAACTCGCTTCATCTAGAGAGAGCCCGATAGTCCTAATGGCTAATTGCTTGACACCTTGTCAGAGCTTACGGACAACCTTAGAATCACTGAGTGTGAGTCTTACCTTAGCAAGAAAATATGGTATAAACAATGAAAGAATTATTGTAGATCCTGGAATTGGGTTTGGTAAACCTCCTGAAATTGATTGTATGATTCTAGGAGAACTTGACCATTTTCTGGAACTGAACCATCCAGTCTTGGTGGGCATTTCAAGAAAAGCTTTCATTGGCAGCATTTTGGAACAACCGGACCCATCAGAGAGACTGATTGGTTCTTTGGCAGCAACTTCTATTGCAGTATACCAAGGAGTAAGTGTCATTCGAACACATGATGTGAGAGAAACACGAATGGCAATCAAAATTGGAGAATCCATTAGAGGGAAGAAGATAATATCCCAAGATAGGTATGTAAGTGATGAAGAATGAATTGGAAAGACTGGGAGCCAATCTACCTCACGATTGTTGATAGACTTCATTTGGATCCATATCAGGACCGAAAAGCGACAGAGTTACTTACTGAGATGTTAAGTCCTGTTGATCCCACACCTCTCATTGCTCAATTATATGAGATGATTAATGACAAAACAATTGTTATTTGTGGTGCAGGACCTTCCCTTGAGAGACACATTCAGGAAATGATAGAGAGAAAGGAATGTCGAGATGCCATATATGTAGCTGCTGATGGTGCAGTATCAGTATTGTTGGATAATAATTGCCAGTGTGGTATAATAGCAACTGATCTAGATGGTGATTTAGACCATATCAAAGAAGCGGCTGAGAGAGGAGCACAGCTAATAGTACATGGGCATGGAGATAATATCGAGAAAATTAGTGACATAGTACCAACCCTTGAACAAGTATTAGGGAGTACTCAAGTTGAGCCTACTTACCGAACATTTCTCTGGGGAGGTTTCACTGATGGCGATAGAGCATGTCATATTGTATCCGACTATTCTCCAAAGCAGATGATACTTGCAGGTATGGATTTTGGTAGAATTGTAGGAAAGTGGTCTAAACCCAATCAAGATTCACATTTCCCAGCGACTGAAAGAAAGATGATCAAGTTAGGGATTGCTCAGGACCTCATATCTTCTCTCTTCAGACGTGTGAATATACCCTATGTCATTCTTGAATAAGATTCTACAAAGTTGAAGCAATTTGCAATCTTTTAGATTGCACCAGTCTTGATTCCCCATAGATAGCTGAAGATTAAGAATGAAACACCAGCTAGTATCATGCCGAGAATCATCAATCTAGTTGCATAACCAGGTTGAAAGACGTATTTTGAACCATAATAGACCAAACCAAGTCCCAATACTCCAACCAGAATGACTACGGACGCAGCAATACCTTCCATACCAAGCTGTTGATCAATGCCTGGAGCTATCAGAATTGGAGTTCCACCAGACCCTCCTGCGATTGCAGGCGGCGTTCGTACTAGTGTGTAGATATTACCACCAAGGACAAAGAGAACTACAATGAAAACAAGTCCAAAGAGGACTATATCGGGAGGTCGGGTTGGCATACCAAACCTAGGTCTTGTAAAGCGGACTCGTGGTTTAACAATTATCCTTGGCCACCAGGGCTGCATGGTGATACCTCAGCGGTTTCGAATTTATGTCTGCTTTTAAGAGTATCGAGAAATGCAGTGCTGTACTATTTAAACCAATACACAAACAATGGTTGGAGAACACAACGCGTGTATTTAAGAACTACAACTATTGAGATAACAATAATCAGAAGAGAGGGAATAAGCTCTGTCCAAGATGATGCTCATCACTGAGAAACCATCAGCCGCAAAAAAGATTGCCAATGCACTCGACGATGAAAAAAAGCCAAGAGAAATAAAAAAAGGAAAAATAAGTTATTTCGAGTGTACAAAGGGAAACAATGACCTCGTCGTGGTCTATGCGTTAGGACATCTATATGAACTCAAACAATCAGAAAAGGGCTGGATATATCCACGTTTTGAGAATAAATGGGTACCAAAATATGAAGTGGATAAGAAAGCAACCAATATCAAACCTCTGATTAATCTGATAACGAAACTTGCTAAAGAGGTGGATGACTTTGTTGTGGCTACCGATTATGATATTGAGGGTAGCCTTATTGGATATCTCACACTGAAATATGCATGTAAAGCAAATCCGGAGAAGGCTAAGAGAATGAGGTTCTCATCACTAACGGATTTGGACTTGCAATGTGCTTTTGAAAGAATGACTAATCTTGATTTTCCCATGATAGAATCAGGACAAGTTCGACATGAGGTAGATTGGCTCTATGGTATTAATCTGACTAGAGCACTGACATTATCTATCAAGAAGACAGCAGGCTGGTTTAAAGTAGTTTCAACTGGACGCGTTCAGGGTCCTACTCTATCATTTGTAGCTGAAAAGGAGAAGGAGATCAATTTGTTTGTCCCTTTACCTTTCTGGTCTATTTCAATTATTGGAGAGAGAGAAGGAGAGAAAATAGAACTTGAGTATTTCAAAAGACAAATCCAGTCTAAAGAAGAAGCAAATAATATCGTTAGAGAGTTATATGACCAGATTTCGGTGGTGAAATCAATCAATAAACGAACAGTGGAACAAAATCCCAATCCACCTTTCAACCTAAGTAGCCTACAATCCGAAGCCTACAGATATTTTGGGTTCAAACCCAGTCGGACCTTGGACATTGCACAGTCATTGTACCTTGATGCACTCATTTCATATCCAAGGACAAGTAGTGAGCAACTACCTGAAACACTAGATGTCAAAGCTATCTTGACCGGATTGGTAAGTATGAGAGAATACGCTTTGATGGCCAAAGAGGTACTAAAGGGGCGATTGGAACCAGTTCAGGGTAAAAAAACAGACCCGGCGCACCCGGCTATTCATCCCACAGGAGAGAAGCCTACAAAGCGACTCACAACAAATGAGAAAAACTTGTACGATTTGATAGTCAAAAGATTTCTCTCGCTCTTTGGAGAACCTCTTGTAAAAGATCATCTTCGAGCGGATATTAAATGCAATAAGCATATTCTGTATTTGAGAGGGCTCCAGATTCTAAAAAGAGGATGGACTGAATATTATGAACCTTACTTCAAAGCAAATGAGAGAGCACTTCCAAACATTGAGGAGGGAGAGTCTATCAGAATTGATACTGTTGATTTTGAGGAGAAATATACTCAACCTCCTGCTCGTTTCAATCCCTCAAGTCTTCTGAAATTATTAGAAAGAGAAAATCTAGGAACTAAAACCACTAGATCACGAATTGTTGATTCAGTGAAATCACGAGGATATACAGTCGGAGAACGTTTCGAACTCTCGACTCTTGGATATGCACTCTATGACACACTAGGACAATATGTGCCAATCATGCTCTCGACAGAGATGACAAGGCAATTAGAGAAAGAAATGGATGCAATACAAAATAGAGAATCGAATCGAGAGTATGTTCTCGAACATACTAAATCAAACCTGTTAGAGATACTAGAGAAATTCAAAGAGCAGGAAGATAAGATTGGAGAAGGCTTGGTGAAGGGTCTACAAAGATATTGGAAAGACACTGAAGAACTTGGTCCTTGTCCAAGATGCGTTGATGGTATCCTAAGAATTGTTCAGTCGCCAAAGACTGGAAAACGATTTATTGGATGTTCAAACTATAAGGATGGTAAATGTGACCAGACATTTCCACTTCCACAAAAAGGAACCATTTCGCCTCTTGATAAGATGTGTCCTTTCTGTGACCATCGTATGATTAGAGTGGTTTCTGGAAGGAGAGCATGGGAAACATGCATTAACTGGACACAGTGCCCCGGAAGACAGGAGGAACTTAAATCTCTTGAACAGAGAAGAGAGAGGCAGACTTCAAGGGATAAAGGAGAAAAAGATAATGATTGAATGCCTAATTTGTGGTCGAAACTTGAGTAGTACAAAGTTCTGTGAATATCATGAAACTGCATATTTGAATCTAAAATCAGCATTCAATGATTGGAAGTCAAAGGCTGGGATAACATGGGCTGAATATCTTGACAAGGTGATTCATCTTGAGGGAACTGGACAGTGGATTATTGAAGTGATCGAGTATATCAAGACAGAAGATGATTTTTGAGAACTAGGAGAAGCTCTATCATTACTTCACGAGTTAATTGCGAGATACCTATTATGACCATACAGGTAGTATTTGTCCATGCTGCAACTCTTTCTGCAAGAGTGCGTACTAATGTAATATCAATGCCCATTGAGAATAGTGAGGCCGATGTTGGCTCAGAACTTCCTTGGCCTGGAGGGATTGCGACGGCAGAGACGCCTAGACGATATTGATCTTTATCGGAGATTAGAAGGAGGTGTCCATTGGCAAGGTTGAGAATGCGGAATCGAATCACACCAATGGAAGTTTCTGAGGTGAACTCAGATATATCATCAAATCCCATAGGAGCCACGGATTATAAGTCAATTGAACCAGCATAAAGAAGTACCGACGAAGAAGAACATCCTAATCAGTACTCCTAATCAACATGATTATCAGGGATTGTGTTTGGGTGTTCTCGGTAATCTCATGACTGATAATTCGCCTGTCTATAAAGAGTTCTTTCCTTATGTAGAACCCAGACAGGGTCAAAATGAAATGATGTCAGAGATTGAAAATGCAGTAAGATCTTCCGTAAACATCTGTGCAGAGGCACCAAATGGTTTTGGAAAGACTTGTGTTACTCTGAGTGGAATTCTTCCATGGATTAAGAAGAATGACGGTAAAATCCTTTATTGTGCAAGAACGCATAGACAACTGGATCGTGCAATGGAGGAAATGAGTGAGATTTCTAAAAAACAAGACGTTTCAGGGGTTTCCTTTCGTGGCAGAAATCATATGTGTTTGAACCCGTTTGTGATTGAAAATGCAGACTTTGTCGCACCTATCAGTGAAGTATGCGGACAGCTCAAGGCTACAGGAAGATGTTCATACTATGAGAAATTGAAGAGAGCGGGAGAACCAGAAGACCTGTTAGCAGAATGTCCAAAAAAAGTGTTAACAGCGCCTGAAATAGTAAAGATTGCAGAGAGTAGGGGCATTTGTCCATATGAGATGGCAAAGCGTCTTGCTAAAGTAGTAGATGTTGTTGCGCTCTCTTACCTCTATGTATTTGACCCATGGATTCTGGAAGTATTTGTACCAGATTTGGGAACTCCGCCTTCAAAGATGGTTCTGGTGCAAGATGAAGCTCACAATGTTCCAACAACAGCACTAGACTCAGCAAGTGATTCTCTGACTATCCGAGTTGTTAGACAGGCAACGAGAGAAGCAAGTACAGGACCATATAAAGATGGCACGTCATTTGAATTCTGTAAAGCATTTACAAAGAAATTACTTGATTTCTCTTCAGAGTTGAGAGAACATGATGAGAGGATAGTAGATCCCCAGGAAATTGTGGAATTATCAGTAAAAGCGGCGCGTCTAGATTCAGCAGATAGAGTCCTTCACCATATGCTGGACCATGGTACAAAGATAAGAAAAGGATTATTAAAATCTGGCAAATTTCCTCGGTCAGCGATACATAGAGTGAGTGAGTTTCTCCTCAGATGGTTGCGATGTTCAAAACGTGATGATTACTCGTTCTTAATTGCATCGTCTCGTAGTAGTGGTGGAGTAAAAAGAGTTTCATTGGACCTTGTAGCACTAAATCCAACTTCTGTCACAGCACCTATCCTTAAGATGGTACATAGTTCAGTAGCAATCTCTGGGACAATATCACCATTGGATGCATACACTGAGATGTTAGGATTTGGACAAGATTCAATCAAAGTCACTTATCAAAGTCCATTTGCAATTAGGAATAGACTAGGACTGATTGTGAACGGACTTGATACATCATTCGAGAATAGAAATGATATGATGTTTGAAAGACTTGTAAATCATTGTCTAGCAGTTGCAAATGCGACACCTGGAAATACGGGGATATTCACCTCTAGCTACTCGATAGCACGGTCTCTAGTTGATGCAGGATTAGAACGACGACTAAAGAGAAAACTGTTCGTTGAACGACCTGGAATGAAGGGAACAGATAATGATAAGATGATTGAAGAGTTCAAAGCTCAAGGTGAGAAGAGGGGTGCAGTATTGTTAGGAGTACAGGGAGGACGCAATTCAGAGGGAGGGGATTTTCCAGGAGCAACAATGGAGAGTGTCGTTGTTGTGGGGGTTCCCTACGCAAAACCCACCCCTCGTATGGAGGCTCTTATCAAATACTATGATGTCACATTCAATCAAAAGGGTAGAGACTATGCGTATGTGCTTCCAGCCATGACTAGGGCAATTCAGGCTGCTGGACGACCTGTTCGAAGATTGGATGATAGAGGCGCAATTGTATTACTTGACCAGAGATTTTCAACACCATATCTATCAAGATTCATACCATCATGGTTACGAGAGGTGCTCCAAATAGTACCTGAGGATCCTGATGTGATTTCACATCATGTTGAGAGTTTCTTTATGACTTGAGAACCTTCAGTGTTTCTTCTATTGTTTTATTCTTTGTAAGTATCTCACGAGCATCATAGGAGGATATTGTCTGTTGTCCACGAGTCAACTTTTTCACAAACTGCTTTAGAGACCGTATATACCCTTCTTTGGGTTCAAGGATAATGTCTTGAGCGGTTATATCTCGTCCAGTTCTACCAGCTATGAGAATTGCAGAAGACTCGTCAGATTTAGCACCACCAATAATTGTCGTGCATTTCTCATTCACAAGTTCTATTGTAAGACTAGAAGTGGATTTGTTAATTGAACGTAGTAAAAGTGCTGTATATAGTTTAAATCCAGTTCCAATTCGAACTATTTTTTGACAGTCAGGAAATAGTTTCCCTGCATAGAGCGTCAAGCGTTCACAGAGATTGGCAATCATCTCAGGAGAGATTAGAGAGTTCTTGTACACAACTATTCCATCGATGACCATAGCAATGCCAGAGGTCATACCAGGATCTATTCCTATAATGGCACGATAAGGATATTTGATTCTGTTTAATTTAGATATTATTTCTATTTGTACAAGATCAACATCAAAATCCTCTTGAACTGCAACTCTTCCATCGTGATGTTCATGGCCGTCCTCAATTCCTGTGATTATAACATGTGATTGGTCACATCGGGTGTCTGCAGGTGAGCAGATAATGAATTTGATACCAAGTTTCTTCAGAAGCTGAACCGTACGGTAAAGAATTCTGGGGTTTTGGGTGGCAACTGCAGCATCCCATTTTGGCATCGACTAATCCTTCTAGATATGCTTATCACTGGAGGTGTGTATTAATGAAGTTGTGAGGTATTTTTGATTCTTCCGTCAGGTGTTTTTCTTCTGGATCGCATCATGAATGGCGGTCTCAACACAGGAGTATTTACTCATGTTTATGGTGAGGCAGCATCAGGAAAGACCACCTTTGGTCTACAATTTGTCGGAGCTATATGTAGACAGGAATTCGGTACTGTATATATCAACTCTGAGGGAACGTCGCCCCTTGAACGCCTTGAACAGATGACTGAGAAAAGGTTCAATGATATTCAGACCTTGGTCAAGATATTGAAACCTCGAGATTTTAGTGAACAAGGTATTCTCATTGATGACATTGACTTGTATATTTTGAAAGATACACGATTAGTGATAATAGACACACTAACAAAACATTACCGACTTGCATTGGAAGATAAGAAGACCAATTATTCAAATCATAGAGAATTAAATAGACAAGCGGGAGTCTTGAAAGGATTGGCTCATAATAGAGATGTTGCGGTACTTGTGTTAAATCAAGTTACTGCAAAAATGGATGCGATTGATAGTATCGAGCCGGTCGCTGGAAATATCATGGATTACTGGTCAGATTATATTATCGAGTTGAGAATAGGAAGGAAACCTGGAGAACGTATAATGAGGCGGCTGAGGCCAGAAGGAGATAAAAGTGAGGAGAAAATGACACTCACATCGACTGGATTTGTGTCTAATACTACCATTGAGAAAGAGTGAAATTACTTTTTTAGAAGGGTTGGTTGGAGTATAGCTGATGTATGAAGAGCTGGCCATTATTGAACTGGCGATTTGGTTAGGATTGCCTGCATGGATTGCAAATGCCACCCCGGTCCTTGGAGGCGGAGGGCGAACAATTGATGGTGGTCGTACCTATCGAGATGGGCGTCGGATTCTTGGAGATGGCAAAACCATACGAGGATTCATCGTGGGTATAATCTTTGGTACTTTGACGGGACTTGGTCAGATGTTAGCTGCTCCAGTTCTATTGCCCATTCTTGCACAGTTTGTAACAGTGACTCCAGTCATGGAATTGGTGCTATTCATGCAGTTACCAGTGGCGTTCTTGATGTCTTTAGGAGCGTTAACTGGAGATATCATTGGATCTTTCATCAAACGACGAGTCGACGTGAAGAGCGGCGATCCTTCCCCCATGATGGACCAACTTGGATTTATCATAATGGCACTCATTTTTGTTTCTCCACTCATTCAGCCCAGTCCAGTTTTCGTTGGCATTTTGATACTTATTACACTTGGAATCCACTGGATAAGTAATGCTGTAGGATATCTTCTTGGACTCAAGAAACATCCATGGTAAAGATTCTAAAACAAAATAGTCGTTTAAGGATAAACATAAAAGGTATCTCAGGATTTTACTTCACAGTAACAGATTTAGCTGAATAGCTGTAAGTCTATCAATCTGTACGAATCTTCGAGTTTCTATAGAGCCGGAGTGATCTTAACAATGATGGTCAAAGACTGTATGCAAACGGACGTAATTTACGTTTCAGTGCCAGGCACTAGAGAAGATGTGCTCCAATTGATGGCTGAAAAGCAGGTCAATGGGCTTCCAGTAGTCAAAAAAGGGACAAAGACACTTGTAGGTATTGTCACTAGAACAGACCTTCTGAAAAAGGCAGATGAAAATCAATTAGCTATGCTTATGGTTCGAGACCCTGAATCTGTCACTCCAAGAACGGATCTTAAGACAGCTACAAAAGTCATGCTTGAAAAGAATTACAGAAGACTTCCTGTTGTTGAAAAAGGAGAACTTGTTGGTCTGATCTCAATTCCAGATATCTTAGGAGCAACTCTAGAAGATAATGAAGAAATAGGATCAAAGGAGATTGCAGATTATGTCACAAGAGAGGTGGCTGCAGTCTGGGAGAAGACGCCACTTCCTCTAACATATATGATAATGGATATGGCGGGTAAGAACGCTCTTGTTCTAGTTAACGAGAGTGGTGGTGTTACTGGCATGATTACAGTGAGTGATTACATTAGTCTTTCAGAGGAAACAGTGGAAGATAATATTTCAAAGACTTTCAGTGGACAAGAAAGCTCTGTGGAATGGGGGTGGACCTCGAAAGACTTTCTTGTAGTCACTAAAAAACTTCTCAAGTTACATAATATTCAAGTAGCTGATGCAATGACAAAGAATCTCATCACTTTGAGTGAGATATCTACGATTTCTGAATGTGTACAGACTATGCGAAAAGAGGATATCGATCAGGCACCTGTACTATCAGTGACAGGGGACTTAGTAGGAATGATTGAAGACCAAAGCCTCTTAGAACTAGCATTAGAAGTTCAATCAGACTAATCATCAAAGAAATCTGTCAGTGAGGTCTGCTCGGATACAAAGAGAGAGTCCATGGAGGAGTTGATCAATTTTAGTCGTTCGTGCATATATTGGTCAAGATGATGTTCACAGATGATTTTCTCAGTGACTTGGAGGTATTTCGAGATGTTCCTCTGTCGCACAGTCAGAGATAGTTTTGATTCACCACAGACACATTTTCCAGAGATTGGGATCCTTCGATATATTCTATTACACTTTAAACATCGGAATTTCTGTGTAGAATAAGCTCTTAGGTTTCCTCGAATATCTCTGAAGAAATGCGTTGAGAGAACACGTTGTGCAACATCCTGTGAGTCTACTGCACTAATGAGTGTGGCAAGTCGAAGTTGAGCATCCAATTTTTCATCCATTGTTTCCAGTATCTTGTACCTTGAGTTTTTGGGACCACTATCAAAAGAACTAGTATTATGGGTGAAACCGAATCCTTCGTATTGTGCTGGAGAATTGAGTCTTGATGCTATAATGTCAACAAGATTTTCTACCTCTTTTGGAGGACGAGCATTAGCAACCATTTCATAAAATTGTGAGGGATATCTTCTGCAGACCTCCATATTATGACTCTCATCATCTACCTCTGTAGGGTTCAGAATTACTGAGAGAACAAGAGGAGCATCCATAAGACCACCACGTCCTGCAGGAAGGTAACTCTTTGAGAAATTTAATAGAGCATCAAGAACAAGAATAAGAGCGTCTTCATCACCATCACAGTTCCTCCGTTTTGCAGCATGCCAATATGGATGAGCATAGCATACACTAGCATTCGTAAACCCAATTAACCGACCAATAATTCCTGCAGATGTGTGAGGGGCAAGCCCCACTACAAGTTGTCCAATTACATCTTCATGGGTGTTAAATAAGTAATATCTAGGAAGACCGTAGATTTTCTCTAAACAATCATCGACGAATCTACCTACATGAAGTAGATAATCTGCACAGTTCTCGGATATTATAATGTCTTGGACCTTTAGCTCAACAATCTGATCATCTGAAACTAATGACTGCCCGTTGTAATCTATCAAATATCCTAAGTTTCTAAGACGGCCGACTGGAACCCCAATCTCCTTTGGTGTAAAATGTGTCAAAGGAGCATCAGTTGCATCGAATCTAGCTGTACCGTCCCTGTAACAATATACATCATGTTTGGCCCTAAGAATGCCTTTACCTAGGTACTCTGGTATTTTATAATCACTTGTCAATCCTAAGACGCCACGAATACCATGTGCCTCAAACTCGCCAACTTCTTTTTTGACTCGTTCAAGAAGCTTCTTCAGGTCCACTGAAACCAATCGTGTCACACGGATTTTGTTCATATCATGACTTACTGGGCACATCCCAGTTGCAGGATTTACTAGACGACCACACCTCTCTTCTCCACACCATGGTTGGATATCTGTATGTGTTGCACAGTCAGGACACCTTGACTCAAATGTATCAAGACCACATTTTGGACATTTTCGAGCTACAAGTTCAACTTCAACACCAGACGTTTCAGAGATTCTATCGTTAGATCTACTACTATCAAAGGACTCCAACGTGGTGATATATTGAACGTTCTTTGCTACTTCCTCAATTCGCCTCTCAGTGCCTTTTGCACGACCTACAGGAAATAAAGATTGAACAGGAGGCCTCATTTTTCTTGCTTCGGCCTTTTCGGGACGCCCCATCCTTGCACCTATAGAAAAGCCAGCCTTATCTCTGAGGATAACTTCAGAAACTGAGTTCAATATCTCAAGAGAGCTCTGACCTTTAGGAGCCTTTGTATTATCACCTATTTGTGCAAGAATAGTTTCTGGAGCGTCAGATAAAATCATTGTCTTTCGATCTTTTGAGTATCTATGGGGAATGCCAACTCGCTCTAGAAGAGATTTGTATTTCTTATCTGATGGTAAGATTATGTTAGCTCTTTCTCCATCTTTGTCTATCTTATAATTGGAAACAATCCAATCCATTAGGTTTCGAGCTTCATCACCTGTGAGAACTGCCCACCTGTAGAGATAATAGGGATGTAGCGGGATTTTTAATTTCTTAGAGAGAAATACAGCTTGGTCAGCAAGCGGAATTCTTCTGAGCGGATATTCAATGATTTCATTGATCATGCTTGGGGTCAGAGTAGACCCTTTCAGTCTATTCGTAACCTGTATGACGGTGAGATTGGATATTGCGTATTCTAGGTCATGAGACCACCACTCCTCGCAATATCCGGACGGAACTAATGGATGATTATTTTCAAGGAATTCGCCCAATGCAACAAGAATGTCTCCAACGAAAAGTACTCTTTTTACCTTCCCTTCCAATCTGCGTGCATCGTCAGAGTTTGTAACTCGAATTACTGAACCATCCTTTAGCAAGACTATTGGGCCTTCGATACTATCCACAGGAGCAACAATAGACCCTTTTCCAGGTCGTTCAGTGCGAATATGCGTTCCTGTAGCAAGAAATTCCTCTAATATATACATAGTTGCTGGATGAATACCCACACCTGCAAGACCAGTATTCCGAGACCTACCATATCTTAATCGAAACCCACCCGCGCGCTGTGGATGTGAAAATACAGGGCGTCCTCCTATGACATCTGCCAGGTAGTCGTACTTGGGTTCAAGTTTTTTATCATCCGAGTCCTCTTCTTTTTTCGCAGCCTTCGATGTCCTTGCAGCTAAGTCATCCAGCCATTCCCAACCCTTGATACTAGTCTGATCCACGATTTTGGCTAGCTTTGCAGCTCTTCCTACAACACCATCATTTAGAACTAGTACAGCTCCACCACGAACACGATTTGTTTCTATACGATCAAGGTCTCTCCCACCTGATACTTCAAATTCTTCAGTTGGTTCACCAGTGAGCATTATGGGTAATCGTTCTGCTGCAAAAGTTACGAGCTCAGGATGAACAGGATACTGAAGATGGACATTTCGAGCATAAAGCTCTACTTCTTCCAATGCACGCTCGGTTTCTTCTTTTGTTGACTTAAAGGAAGGCAGACCTAATACTTGACGGACATAATCAGCAACAAGAACGGTCATTGCAGCCTCAGTTCCACCAGCTGCACGAATGGGTCCTGCAAGGTAAAGAGCAAGATAACGGTCGTCACCAAAACCTCTGATTCGGACCTTTGCAATTCCTTCAAGAGGTGCTGCAGTGATGCTCTCGGTAAGTACACTTAGTGCAACACGTACAGCTTTATCAGCTGCTTTCTCAGGATCCTTAATGTCACCAAGAGAGCCCTCTGCAATCTCCTTGGCTACTGCAAAAGCAACCTCCTCGCGAGTGAGGTCTTTCTGTAATTCGCGTATTCGCTCTGCAACACCAATTGGACCTTCAAGAGTGGCTTCGACACGTGCAGCAACATCATGTGCTGGAGGTATTTCTACTCTTGTTGTTGGATCGAATCCTTTCAATCGTGCTTCTTTTGCTATCACATAGATAGTTTCTACTTCTTTACTTAGAGATTCAAAATACTGTTCGTAGCTAATACTATGCGCTGGGAGATTATGGTCGGATTCTGTCACAAATAGTCACATTGAGTCTACTATGCAACGTATTTTATGTTTCGCTTTGTGAATTATTGAAATTCTCCTAGCTCGTCAATGCTGAGCAGATTACTTTAAAGCATCTAAGAAGGCATGATTAATTGATAAGACACCACCAAACAATCGGAGGAAGGTGACCGATTTGCTCACTCTTGAAGAAACAATAGAATTGATTTTGAAACACAAATCGGACTTTGAGCGAAACGACATTCTCAAAATGATTGAAGAAAAACGCCAAGAATTAGGTCCTGAAGTTATCAATGATGAATCTGCTGCTATGATAGTTGCTAGAGAACTCGGTGTAGATCTCCACAAGATGGCACCTAGTGCACGCCAAAGAATTGAAGATATTACCGAGTCGACTCGAAATATTGCAGGGCTAGTAGGTAGAGTTGATAGTATTGGTACGGTGAGAACATTTCAGCGAAAGGATGGAGGAGAAGGAAGAGTTGCAAATATTTTCATCTCCGATGAAACAGGAAGCATCAGGGTTGCTCTATGGGATGAGATGACACAGGCGATAACTGATGAGGAAATTACCGTTGGAAGTATAATTCAAATACGAGGCGCCTATGTCAAAACCGGGCTTGGCGATACACTGGAATTAAATCTTGGTAGAATGGGAGGTATAAGAATTCTTGAAAAAGATGAGGTAGATGAACTAGACATAGACTTCGCAGGAGCATCTACATCAGAAGAGATGAAAATTAGCGACCTTCAAGAGAACATGTTTGACATAACTCTCAAAGCAAAAATACAGAGAGTGTTCAGAACTTCAACATTTTCTAGAAAAGATGGTTCAGATGGAAAGGTACTGGCTATGATTGTGTCTGATGAATCTGGAAGTACACGATTTGTCTTTTGGGATGATAAAGCCGATGAGATGGAGGGAGCAGAACCAGACGAAATCATCAGACTCTCTAGAGCTTATACCCGTCCTAGTAGAGATGGTAATGAAATTGAGGTCCATGCAGGTCGGTCAACGATAATCGAGAGAGCATTAAAAGGTAAGATGGACGCAGTTGAATCTACTTTTGAAAAAGCTACTAGTTCGGAACCTCTAGGAATGAAGAACATAGAGGACCTTACTACAGAGATGTGGGATGTAGACATCGAGGGCAAAGTAATGACTGCCTATGATGTAAAGACATTTACAAGGAAAGATGGTAGTGAGGGAAAATTGAGAAACATTGTCATTGCCGATCAAACAAATAAGATACGAGTCACATTCTGGGATGACCATGTTGATATTATTTCAAAGATTAAGGAAGGGGATGTACTTAGAATTCTTCATGGCTATGTCAAAGAAGGATTCCGTGGAGGCATTGAATATCAGGTAGGTCGTAAAAGTGAAATTATCCTGAACCCAAAGGACTCAGATTTGAAGCAAATCGACCTTTCAGATATCACGTTTGAAACAGTCACATCAAAAGCAGCTCGGTTTCTCATTGGTGAGATCGATGAAAATGCAGAGGGAAAAAATGTAGAGGTCTGTGGTATTATTGTAGGTATAGGAACAACTAGTGTGTTGTATCAAGCCTGTCCAACATGTAATAAGAAGCTGGATTCAGTTAACGGAGAATTCACGTGTAAGTCATGTGGAAAAGTTGAAAGTCCAGAACCTAGAATGCTTTACAAAATTACCGTCGACGATGGATCTGGATCGATTAAGGCAACTCTCTTTGGTACGATAGGTGAGAAGCTGCTAGAAATGACAGCAAAAGAAGCACACAAAATAATCAGTAAGTCGGGAAAGGAAGACGAACCCATTCGTATTTCTTCAGATAAAATACTTGGAAGATATATTGCGATGTATGGGCGCGTCAAGAAATTTCGAGATTCTATAGAAATATCTACGAACGGATTTGAGTTTGCAGATCCTGTTGAAGAGATTAAACGACTAAAGGAAACTATCAAAAAAGAGGTCAGATAGAACAGGATCAGTACAAAGTCAGATCCAATTAGGATTAGACTCAATTTGCTTCATGAACTTGCCTCTATCAATGTATCAAGGCCGTCTAAGAATGCTTTTACATCATCCATATTATTATAGATGTAGAAGCTTGCTCGAGCTGTTCCTTTCTTGGGGTCGATATTCATTTGATAGTGGAATGGTCCCACACAATGCCATCCACTCCGTATCATGATATTGAATTCATCATTAAGGAAGGTAGCTACATCATGAGCAGAGGGAACTGTATCAACACTAAAAGTGACCAATCCTGTCTTGATACTAATATTATCGGTTCCAAGGATGTGGACATGGTCCATTTCGAGCAATCGTTTTACTGCAACCTCAAGAAGGGCACGTTCATGGGTTTCAATTTCATTCATTCCAATTGATTGAAGGTATTCTGCAGCAGCTCCTGCACCTATTGCCCCAGCATAATTTTGTAAACCAGCTTCAAACTTCTCAGGAGGTGGCAGGTATTTGGGGATTATCTTCCCATTCTCAAACCGCACATCACTTACTGTATCACCTCCATAGAAGCACATATTCATTGATTTTAGGTGTTCCATCTTGCCATAGAGAACCCCCATACCTGATGGACCACACATTTTGTGAACAGAGATTGCTGAAAAGTCAACATCTTCTTTCTGAACATCTAACGGATGATGGGGCGCATATTGTGCATCATCGGATATTACTAATGCACCTCGATCATGAGCGATTTCTATAATCTCTTTTAGAGGTGCAACTGTACCAGTCACATTAGATGAATGTACAACAGAGATTAGGCTTGTATTGTTATCAATGATATTTTTCCAATCTTCAATATCAAAAGTACCATCATTTTTTGCCTTTACAATCTCAATGTTGAGACCATCCCTCTTAGCCCTTTCAACGAACGGGAGTGAACCACTATGATGTTCAAGAGAGGTTGTAATGATTTTGGTCCCTTTTGGTAGATGTACTGAACTTGCTACGATGTTAAGGGATTCCGTAGCGTTTCGAGTCCAGATGCACTCAGCCTCTTCAGCAGCATTTACAAATCTGGCAAATTTGCCGCGAGCTGCAGAATATGCATTTGATGCCTCCTCACCAAATTTGTGAATACTTCGACCACCACATGCAGGATATTTCTCGTAGTATTCATTCATGGCGTCAATGACTTGTCGTGGCTTTAGTGCCATACAAGCACTGTCAAGATATACTACTGGTCGACCATTAATTATACGTTCAAGAGCTGGAAAATCTTTGCGAACTCGTGCCCAGTCGGTCATTGATTCATTTCCTCACAAGTTGCCATCGATATCCACCTTTCCCAAATTGTCTAGTTACAAATCCTCTTTCAACCAAGTGATTGGCTGTTGCTGCTATAGTATCGCCACCAACACAATCGGTACAAAGGTCAGCAAAATCCTCTGTACGAGCAATTTCAAGAATTTCTGTTGTTGTCAGAGCACCAACAGTTTCCAGAATCTTGAGAACACATTGAGCGTTTCTAGAAAGGGTAGACATCGTTATTCGAGCCGTAACATCCTCCAATAAGAAAGCTTCGTATTGGATGTGGCTTTCACTTAACAAAATGCTTAAATTTACACTTGAGAGGTGGACTTTGCTCTATTTCTTTCGGGGCTCATGTCATTAATATGTGTGAAATAGGAATAGGTGAATCATAATGGGAAGAAGACGAAGACAGAAAGTACGTCGACGACCACAGAGACGAATTCCAGATGTATATCCATGTCCGGACTGTGGGAATACCGCCATCAAGATTGAACTATATCGAGATAATGCAATGGCTACCGTAAGATGTGGGTCTTGTGGTCTTGAGATGACTATTGATGAAGTCAATCCTTTAACAGAACCTGTTGATATCTACGGATCCTTTATAGACAAGTTCTATGAGGGACGTTCCATCAGCAGCTGATGTGTACAGGTGTTAATATTCAGCAATGGTTATAAGCGGACTCAATCCGAGGGCACGAGATTCCGATGCAGATAGATACCATTACTGTAATCATGTTCATCCTGTTAGCAGCACTTGGCATTTTTGCTCTTTTGTTGACAATGGGATACATGGTATATGGTGAACAGGAAGAAGACTAGTCCACGGGAAGTTGTTCCCTATGACAGGTTCAATATTAAAAACTGCTTTTGACAACGTTGCAGGACACCTCTCAAATTTAGAGGAGATGATAGACCTGATAGAGGATATGGAAACCAATGAGAAATCTATCGATTCTGTCATCATATCACTAGAAGAAAAAAGCAAAGAAGCTGAAGTCACTCTTAAGACAGACATCCGTATCTTAATCAACGAATGTCGACATCTGAAGAGTAGGATGGCTAGCAAATGAGTGATGTCAACCCCCTAAACAAAGAGATAATACAATTTCTTAGAGGGCGGGGAATAGTCAAACCGACTCCGATACAAGAACGCGCAATTCCATTATTGCTTAGAAGAGATCAGAATATCCTTCTACTTGCACCTACTGGTAGTGGAAAGACTGAGGCAGCTCTCTTACCTTTGCTAAATAGGCTCCATCAGATGAGTAAAGATAAGGAGCTCTTTGGATTTTATATAATCTATATCACTCCTCTGAAAGCTCTTAATCGTGATGTATTCAAGAGAGTGACAGAGCTTTGTGAGTTTCTTGGTCTAACAGTGGAAGTACGACATGGGGATACGACCCAATATGCCAGAAGAAAACAGGCTATCAAACCGCCCAATTTGTTGATTACAACACCTGAATCATTACAAGCAATTTTGCCGGGTAATAGACTCAGGTACCACCTACGAACAGTATTCGCAGTCATTGTTGATGAAGTTCATGATCTTGCTAGTAGCAAGAGAGGTGCCCAGCTCTCTTTGGGATTGGCAAGACTTGAACACATAGTCGGCTCAAAGATTCTACGTGTTGGACTCTCTGCTACTGTAGGAAATCCTCATGAGGTCGCACAGCTTCTTGGAGGAAAGGATAGAATAAGTACTATCTGGGCGGGATATGATGAGAGAAGGATTGATTTAAAGGTAGAGATGCCAGAACCAACATCTACGCATAAGCAATTAGCTAACAAAATTTCATACCCTCTGTATTCGATGGCCAGACTAGCAACTATTGTGGATCTTATTACCAATCATCAATCAACCCTTGTCTTCACAAATACTCGTTCGTTTGCAGAAGTACTCGGAGCAAAGATGAGAGCCATTAATCCCTCCTATGATTTTGATGTCCATCATGGATCATTATCTAAGGATGTTCGGCTGTCTGCAGAAGACCGATTGAAAACGGGTGTTTCAAAGGCTATTATTGCAACCTCAAGTCTTGAATTAGGTATAGATATAGGACAAGCGGATCTAGTCATCCAATATTCGTCGCCTCGTGAAGTATCACGATTGCTACAAAGAGTTGGAAGGTCTGGGCATGGCGTTGGGCGGACATCCAAAGGTATTGTAATTTCCACGATAAATCTAGATGACCTCACAGAGTCTGGAGTTATTATTCGACGCGCAAAGGCGAATAAGGTCGAAGCAGCGAGAATTCCAATGAAAGCATGGGATGTACTGAGCCATCAAATTGCAGGAATATTGCTTGATAATGACGAGATCAATAGAAACAGACTCCAAGAGATAGTGACTTCTGCATATCCATTCAGAACAGTAAATTCGGCCGAGCTTGAAATGCTACTTCAGTTTATGCAGGGGAGAGAACTCCTTGAACTTGATGAATTTAGAGTATGTAAAGGAAGGCGGACACGCATATTCTATTATGATAGACTCAGTACCATCCCCGACATTAAACAGGTCAATGCCATAGATATCACCACTAGATCGTCAATTGGAGTCCTAGATGAGGACTATGTATCTGCTAATGTTGAAACAGGTTCGGTATTTGTGATTCGAGGAAGACCGTGGAATGTTGTTAGCATAGATGATGAGAGCGGCGAAGTAATGTGTGTACCTGTTACAAGCACTGACACAGATGCCCCACGCTGGATAGGTGAGATGATTCCTGTACCATATGAAGTAGCAACAGAGGCAGCTAAGGTCTGGAATGCCGTTATTAACAAGAACAGGGATGATACTAAATCATGGCTTAATCATGAGTATGGAATCCCTGATAACGCTCAAGAGCATATGATAAAAACGTTAGAGCAAAGTAAAGAAGTGCTGGGAGACCTTCCAACTGATAGTTACTTCATCTTAGAGTCATTTGGCACAGGACTAGTATTGCACGCACCACTTGGAACAAGAACAAATGAAACCCTTGGTATAGTGATTGCAGCTCTCTTAACAACGCGACTGGGATTTTCAGTTGCTGTAGAAACTGATCCCTATCGAATTCTCTTCACAGCAACTGAAGAGCTAAACCCACATCATGTAGTAGAAGTCTTACGAGAATATTCAGGAGCACAAGTTTCTCATATCTTAAGATTGGCGATAAGACATACTCAGAATTTTGCATCAAGATTTGTTCATGTTGGTCGTCGGATGGACATAATCAGAAAAGATGCAAAGTCAAAGCAAATACCGGTAAAATGGTTAATCAAATCCTTTGAAGGAACACCTGTATTTGATGAGGCATTGAGAGAAGTCCTAGAGGAAAAGATGGACGAAGCAAGAGTGAGGAATATCTTTGACCAATTCTCAAAAGGAATCATAGAAGTCAAGGTAGTCATAATAGATGCACCATCTCCCTTAGCGCGATTAATTGTAGAAGAGAAAACACGTTTTGAGGTCATAGGGGAGATAACAGAAGAAGATGAAGTTCTAAGAATGATGGAAGAACGACTTATGTCGAAACAATTCAGATTGTTCTGTATGGCTAATAATCATTGGAACTCAATTAGAACTATTTCTACACTTGATGAACAAGTAACGTGTCCAATTTGTGGTTCTAAAATGATAGCAGTATTACAGGTTTCAAATAGTGATTTTGGAAAGACTCTTGCCAAACATATCCGGGGAGAATCTCTTTCAAAAAAAGAGGAGAAAACATTCAAGGATGCAGCTTTGACGGCAGAGCTAGTATCTAGATATGGAAAGACGGCTCTTCTTGTACTAGCAGGGAGGGGAATTGGAGCTAGAACAGCATCTCGGATTCTGACACCAGCACTAAAGGAAAGACTTGAAATCTTAAGACAGATTGCTAAAGGAGAGCTTGAATATGAAAGAACGCGACCCTACTGGTAAGACAAAACCGATTATAGTATTTACAGGAAGAAGTAATGTAGGTAAAAGCAGTACCATTCGAGCCCTTACTGGTAGGAAGGTGAGAATAGGGAAACACCCTGGAAGTACTCGTTGGGAGCAAATGATTGATTATGGACCAGTAACGATTGTCGATATTCCTGGCTTTGGATACATGGCAGGAAAAAGTAAGGTAACTATAGAGAAGACGAAAAGCCATATCATCCAATCACTTGAGAATTGGAGTAATAGAATCTTAGTGGCGGTACATATTGTCGATCTGTCTCTTTTCAGGGAAATCCATGAACGATGGACTTTACGGGGAGAGATACCAGTGGATGTGGAATTCTACTCGTTTCTTTGCGAGATTGCACCACGGGTCATAGTGGTGGCTAATAAAATAGACAAGGTAAAGAAACATCTTATTGATGTCGAATATGACTTTCTTGTATTTCATCTAAGAGAAGCAGTTACTGAAAGAGAGCCCACGATTATTCTCGCATCATCTCTAAAGAAAGAAGGTTTCATTGAGTTAAGAAACATGATAAACGAGATTCTAGATGAGGAAGGCTTGGAGAGACCCATATGGGCTCTCATCTAAGCTTCTTCATCAAATAGAAAGCAACACCAACAATTAGGAAAACGGAGGATATGATTAGCATTGGTACTATCGCACTTGGAGCTGTAACAAACTCATCTGATAACCAAGATATTATGTTCATGAATAGACGAGCGTTGTCACCCATATAGAACCAATTGAGATTTGTATCAGGGATATCTATTGGTCGTCCAGTAAACATTATGGTCGATCCTGAGATGACCACTCTTGCATCACCGAATTCAAAAGCGGAGAGCCATGATGGAAATGTACCATTCACTGCAGAATACGAGAGGGGATTCAGTTCGTATTTGGTCATGTTGGGCATGGACCAATTTGCCCATGTATTAGAGTTCACTCGATATTGTGCAAATGAACTTTCATAGCTTTTTCCAATACCGCTTGCCAAAGAGAGTGGTTTTAATGTTGCAGTCATTGTATATATATCGTTGATATTTCTGAAAATGGGATGTGTCGTATCCCAAGTAGTAGCGCCTAAATGTATGACCCACGGTATTGTATCATTCAAGGCATTTTCGTAATCAAACATGATATCAGCGTAGTCATCTACGGATGTTGTATTTATACTGAAACGAGGACCTGTCATATTAATGCCATCAAGGAGCTTGTTGAGAGCGATATTGTCACCTGTATCCTGAAGTAGGTTCTCAGTCCAATATGTGGACTTCTGGGATAAGACTGGGTCGCCGAGAACAAACAATGAACTACCATTAATCATCATCTCAGTAATTCCAGCTAGTTCTTCGCTGCTGAATGGTGAACTATCATCAGGACTTGCAATTATCAAGATGTCAACATCATTAAGAATGTCATCTGTCAACGAGTCATCATTATTGATATGCACAATATAACGAGTTGATGCGTTTACCATATCAAGTATTAATTTTAAACCGAGGTCTTCACTATCAGCTGCGAATTGTTGCGAATGGCTGGCATCGTACAAAACAACGACAGGATCTAAGCCAGCTTGAGCATGAACAGTAGCCTGAAAACTCGATAGAAGTATAATGGCTGTTAATATTGCTGCAATTAGTCTGGGAGCGTGGTTGAGCTGATTCATGAGTCGCATCCGACCTTGTTGGGCTATCAACGTGCGAGACCTGAGCCATTGTTTTAAAGTTATCTTCAGTACGAAAGTCGACTTATTCTAATTCCTATCACTAATCGGTTCTACGCCATTCAACATACATCTTTCTTCGTTCTTTGTCTGTAGATTTAATTTCCTCGTACAAGCCTCTGAGTTCTGCAATCTGTTGGGCTAATAAGTGATAACACATATTGCTCTCGCGAGAGATAACGACTTCCTGATAGAAACTTCTACATGTACAATATATTTTTGGAATTATCATATACTGACGCTGACGACCTCGTACAATCCAAATGGATGAGCCACTTGGTTGAAATATGTATTTTTTCACTTTCTTCTCTTCAACGACTCTAAGTGCTCTGATGAATTTCTTACCATATTTATTTCGAAAATAATCTATATCACTCTGGGTAAGACTTTCTTTGGAGAGTTTTTTTGCCTCTATTAATGAGAGAGCCATCATCCTCACTGAGATTCATGTATAACGAAGTTAAAATGTTGTACCTTTGAACTATAATCAACCATGGAGATTGTATTTGATGACAGAGGAATGATAATACGGAGTGATAATAATTCAGTCCTAATCATTTCAGATATGCATCTAGGATTAGAGGAGGAGATTTCAGAAGAAAAGGGAGTCCACTTTCCATTTCAGCATGTCAATATCCTAGAACGGGTGAAGACTATTGTTAGCAAATACGATGTATCAAAACTGTATATCATTGGAGATGTAAAGCACACAATTTTGACTGATATTCCATATAATTGGGAGATTTTACCTGAATTTATGACGGAGTTAAACAATATTGTGAAAACTATTATCATTCCTGGAAATCATGATGGAGACCTAGAAGCATTACTCCCACGTAGTGTTACAGTCAAGGATGTCCGTGGGATTATAATCGGTGAAGGTAATGACAGAGTTGGATTGCTTCACGGTCATTCTTGGCCAGATCCCAAACTTCTTGATGTGCCACGAATAGTCATAGGGCATAGTCATCCATCTGTGAGTAGATTTAGAGTTGTATCTAGTCCTAAACTAGGGCGAACAGAAAGGAAAAGGTTTGCTGGATCAATACCAGTAATTATACAATCTCAACTAAATAAGAACTGTGTTCGACAACAAATGGGACTTTTAGAAATTGACGGCGATGAGGGAGCTATTCTTGTTACTCTTCCAAGCTTCAACCAACTCATTTCTGGATTGGCAATCAATTCTCCACACTCAGAGATGCAGGGTCCCTTCTTTGAGAATTCATGTGCAAGCCTTATTGATTCCGAGGTATTCAGTACAGATGGGTTATTTCTCGGAACAGTTGGATGGATGAGAGAACGGTTTAACGAAATGATTAAATCCAATCCAACAGGGAACTGATTTTAGTAATGGGTCGGTGGTCTAGCTTGGTATGATTCGTGGTTCGGATCCACGGGATCGGGCGTTCAAATCGCCCCCGGCCCACCATTCTATTCAAATAATTGTTGCATCTTTTCCTCAAGAATTTCGGTTATGAACAGTCTGTATAGAGGGATGCAATGTAATCAGTAAAACAACCAATCCTCCAAGAGGATAGACTGTGTTCCCTATGATGTATAGATAAATCATTAGTGTGATGAGAGTAAATTGCAGAAAGATTATCAAAAAAGATGACACTCTTAGTTTCTTTCTTGAAATTGTACATCTTCTATCAATGAAAAAGAGTATGCCTACGAAAATTGTCATCCCTAGAAGAAGCAACAATCCCAGATTAAGACCGGAGAGATAATGCTGCTCATGAATGAATTCTGATTGGTCATCTCGTAGGGCAAACCGTAGTAAAGGGATTCCTTCTGGCCAACCAAAACATACAGCATTACTGAAGAGCTGTGCACCGTAATCATGATACTGTTGAATACAAAATGGAAACGCAACCGGTGAAAAGACTCTTAGAGCTTCATTTGCGCTAAGTGAGATTTCTGTAATAGGTGGCAGACTTGCCATCACTGCAATTATGTAAGAAAAGACGAGTCCAATAGATAGAAGAATAACTGTCTTCTCAATGCCAGTTTCATCTATCAATAGCCAATGTGATAATAACAACAATAAGTACTACGAGCGAACAAATCCACGCTTCATGAATTCTTTTCCATAATATCTTGCTCTTGAAGAAATGTCTTTCGACTCGTTGTACAGGTTCCTTCTATGAGGTCTAGAATTCCTTTTACAAGATATAAGGACTGGACACATCAATAATTCTGTGTTATTAAAACAAATACAAAAATGTCGAAGGAAGACTTCAAAAGCACCGATTATCTACGGCGATTTCATTAATCCATAAAGTGAGTGAGTAAGAACATGGGAACAGGTTCTGGTAAAGGAAAGACCATCCTTTTTGGAGAGCATTTTGTTGTATATGGACTTCCTGCATTGGCTGCTGGAATTGCCTCTGAAACGACTGCAAAACTGACTCGTGTGCGATCTTTTGGACATACTCTTGTTGATAATAGGCCAGCAATGCCAGGGTATAAGAAAAAGAAGTATGATGAGCAGAAAGCCTCACTAGATAATATTCTGAAATTTCTTAATATTGATACTACCAGAATTGGATTTCAGATAGACCTTGGGGGAGATCTGGTCTGTGCGTCAGGAATTGGAGCTAGTGCAGCTAGTTGTGTTGCTATTGTAAGAGCTCTGAATGATGAATTCAAACTAGGGCTTAGTGACGAACAGGTCAATGAAGCTGCCTATGAAGGAGAGAAAGGATATCATGGTACACCTTCAGGACTAGATAATACAGTATCGACTTATGGAGGATTGATATGGTTTGAGAGAGAGTTGAGTGGTGGACCTCCAAAGTTCAAGAAGCTTAAGCTCGACAAGGCTATGCATCTTGTCATAGCATCAACTGGTATCACTGCAAGTACAAAGGGGGTTGTAGGAGATGTCAAGGCAAAGAAAGACACAGACGCAGACTGGTTTGACTCAATCGCAGAGGAGTATACTCAACTTGTTTACGATGGAAAAGAGGCCTTGATTAAATTAGATACCGTCAAAGTTGGGAAATTAATGAATAGAAATCATGAGTTGCTTCAACAAATGACTGTTTCTTGTCAAGAACTTGACAAATTAGTGAAAGTTGCACGCGAAAATGGCGCACTTGGAGCAAAAATGACTGGGACTGGGCGAGGCGGGAATATGATTGCATTGGCGCCTGATGAACCAATAGCAACGAAGATTGCAGCAGCTCTTGAGAAGGCTAGAGCTGCAGGGGTCTGGACAACAACATTTGGTCTATGAGGTGAACTTGGTGATACTTGAGAATTATATTAAGGCGTTACAAGAACAAGAAAGAATTACAACTATCAAGAAAGAGATATCAAAACATCTCGAAATAGCGGGTGTATTGAAGACACTTGAACCAACGCCAGTATTATTTGAGAATGTCAAAGAGAGTGAGTTCCGAGTTGCTGGAAACCTGTTCTGTAATAAGAAACAGATTGCAGATTATTTTGGAATCAAGACAGAAGAGATTATCCCAACACTAACACAAGCAATTGAAAATCGTAGTCCTCCTGAAAGGACTACAAATGCAGCCTGTCAAGAGGTGGTGGAGAACACTGTTGATCTAGATAGGCTTCCAATCTTATTCCATAACAAAGTTGATGGGGGGCCATACATTTCCTCCGGGGTTGTAGTGGCTACAGACCCTGAATATGGCCAGAATTTGGATTTTCATAGGGCAATGCAAATTGGGAAAGATAAGATGGTGGCAAGAGTAGTCAGTGGGAGAGATTTCTTTAATTTTCTGAAACGAAATGGCGAAGTCGATGTTGCATTCTGTATTGGTAATACTCCTGAAGTGCTTATTGCAGCCGCTACTTCTGTTGATACAGGCATAGATGAGTTAGAGATTGCTAATGCCCTTAGAAATATCAAGGTGACCAAGGCAAAGTCAGTAGATCTTATGATACCAGCAGATAGTGAGTTTGTGTTAGAAGGTCGTGTCTTCTTGGAAGAGAGGCATGAAGAGGGACCATTCATAGACCTCACGGAAACTGTTGATGTAATTAGAGAAGAACCAGTCTTTGAAGTCAAGAAGATAACACATAGAAAAACTGCAATTTGGCAAGGACTGCTTCCTGGTAGATCGGAACACAAGATATTGATGGGGATGCCCAGAGAGCCGACAGTCTTTAAGAAAGTGAAGGATAGAGGTATTGATGTTCTTGATGTGTATATCACACCAGGTGGTGCAAGCTGGTTACATGTTGCAGTAAAGATTCGAAAGAAAAACGAAGACGACGGAATCAAGACCTTGGAGGCTGCATTTGTAGGTCATAAGAGTGCAAAACACATCTGGGTCTATGATGAAGATATTGACATATACTCAGATGAGGAGAGAGAATGGGCTATGGCTACAAGATTTCAGGCTGATGATGATCTACTCATAAAGGACCGAGAGCCGGGTAGTTCACTAGACCCAAGCGCAGAACTAGGTACTAAGATGACGACCAAGTGCGGTTTTGATTGTACCAAAGTATTAGATACTAAGGGCAAGGGATTCGAGAAGGCAAGATTCCCCGAAGTAGATCTAAAGAAGTTTCTTGGTGATTGAGATGGTACTTGAATTAACAATTGAAGAAAAAGAGATGCTTGATGGTAAACATGGTAAAGCCACACGAAAAGCAATGGAGATTATTACAACCTTAGGTGAAATCTATGGAGCTAGGAGGTTAATCCCAGTTTCTAGCGTACAGATTGCAGGAGTGTCCTACGACAACCTTGGTGAGTCAGGCCTTGAATATCTCTCCGAGATGGCAGAAGATGGACAGACAAGAGTTCTGACAACTCTCAATCCAGCTGGAATGGACATGATAGAATGGAAGAAGCATGGAATCAACTCAGAGTTTGCAGAAAAACAACAGCGTGTCGTTGATGCTTTCGAGAAGATGGGGGTTGTTACAACGTGTACCTGTACACCATATCTTATCGGGAACTTACCTCATTTTGGAGAGCATATAGCATGGGCTGAATCATCAGCAGTTTGTTTTGCAAACTCTGTTATTGGTGCATTTACAAACAGAGAGGGAGGACCAAGCGCAATCGCTGCGGCGCTCACAGGAAGAACTGCAGAATATGGACTACATTTCGAAGAGAATAGAACAGCCCAAGTCAAGTACGAAGTCAGAGTTACACTGAAGGATACGAATGATTTTGGCCTCTTGGGGCAAGTTATTGGAACTCGGACAGGGAAGACGATTCCATATATTGCAGGGGTATCTAGGGCGTCTTCAGAGGAGTTGAAGTCGTTCTGTGCTTCAATTGCAACCTATGGTGGAGTGGCTATCTTCCATATGGAGGGAATAACTCCAAATCGTACGACCATTCCTGACAAGATTGAGATAATCACAGAAGAAGACCTACAGTCAGCCAGAATGCAACTTGATGATGAAGATGCAGAGATTGACTTCATTAGTGTTGGATGTCCACATGCAAGTATCAAAGAGATTGCACAAATTGCCAAGATGCTTGATGGAAAGACCGTCACAGAGGGAAAAACTGTATGGATTACCACCGCCAAACCAACAAAGGATTTGGCAGTCAAGATGGGGTATTATGATACCATTGAGAGAGCTGGGGCATTTCTTGTTGCAGATGCTTGTTGTGCTGTTGCACCACTAAAAGGGAGGTTCAAAGGGCTGATGACCGACTCTGCAAAGGCCTGTTTCTATGCACGTGGAAAGAACAAATTCAAGACGGAGATACGAACAGTTGAAGAGTGTATCAAGGAGGCTTTGACATAATGCAAGGCAGGAAAATATTCAGAGGAAAAGTGATTGGTGAGGCATTGGTTACCGGAGATAATATCTCGTTCTATGGGGGGTGTGACCCTGAAACGGGTGAGATAGTGGAGAAAGGACATCATCTAGAGGGAAAATCAATTACGGGGAAAATCCTTGTCTTCCCTAGTGGAAAAGGGTCCACCGTAGGCTCTTACGTTCTCTATGCACTGAGTAAAGTTGGAAAAGCACCTCTAGCAATTGTCAACAAGGTAATGGATCCTGTTGTTGCAGTAGGATGTATAATCTCAGAGATACCAGCAGTGGACCAGATTGAGATTGATAGGATTAAGACAGGACAAAAAATAGAGGTGGACGCCGATAGCGGCGTCGTAACTATAATTGAAGATTAATCAGAATCTTTGTACTTGTGGCTCGAAGTCATCAGGAGTATATGCAGGTTCACCATCTTCTGGGATATCACCCCGCTCCTTTAGGACTTGAGTTGTCAGGAGATAGTATACTAAGGCAAGAGACTTGCGGCCTCTATTGTTAGTGGGAATCACAAGGTCTACGTTTGTAGTCACGTTATCTGTATCACATAGTGCTACAACAGGAACGCCAATTCTGGCGGCTTCATTTAGAGCCTGTTGGTCAGTACGGGGGTCAGTTAGTATGACCACATCAGGTTCAATGTATTTCCTGGGACCTGCAATATTTGGGTTGGTCAAAGTTCCAGGAACGAACCTCTCAGTGAAGGCACTAGCACCAATATAGTGACAAAAGGTTTCAACAGGACGCTTTCCATACACACGTCCAGAAACAACTACTATCTTTGATGGATCGAATCTAGCAAGGAACTTGCCAGCCTGTCTGATACGTTCATCAGTCTTACGAACATCGAGAACATATAGACCAATAGGACGCTGCCTATACACAAAAGGCTCCATATCTTGGGTCTTGACTTGGGTCCCGATGTGTGCTCCCGCAGCTAAAAATCGGTCCATGCTAATGAGTAATTCAAGATCAGATTCGGGAATCTCACTCATTCTAATTTGCCTCCGGTAATTGTGCTATGATAGACAACAGCATATTTAGTAATCACAGCCTAGAAATTATCACTCTGATTGATATTCACCCCGAACCCTTTGGCAGTGCTTAAAACCATTTCGACAGGGCAATTATGATGCTCCATTTCTAGCAAGTTCTTTTAGTGCTATTTCTATCTTACTCCACTCACATCGATAGTTCTTCATTAATGAATGAGTTATCCGATGGCAGGGTTTGCATAGAGCAGCCCAATCTTCAGGATTGAGTGTAAGTAAATCTTTTTTTCGCCAAAGGATTTCTACAGGATGCGGAACTCCATCCTTTTTATGGATGACTGCTCTTGGTTTACCGCAGGTTACACACATTTTGCCAAAAATCCTATCGCGAAGTTCTCGGATGGAAGCTTTATCTCTTATTTCTAGTCCATGTTCTTCGCGAAATCTGCAGAGTGTTGTTATGGATACTTCTAGCTGTTTAGATATATCATCCAAAGTAAGTTCTTCATCATAGTACAATCGCTTGAACTCATCAAGATCAATCTCCAAGGATTGGAATCCAACAGGTCTTGCGTCCCATCCCTGCTCTTCTAAAATACGGTCAAAAGGTTTCTTCGAAATACCTAGACGATTACAGACTTCATCTTTTGGTAGTCTCTTCTCAAAGTACAGAAAACGTATAATCTCAGGGTCGATTTGAATCTCCTGACCATACGGTTTATCATGTTCCTTGAAAATCTGACGTATGGGATGGTAAGACACTCCGAAATGTTCTCCAATCTTTCTCAAACTCAATCCTTCTTCATTGTAGAGTCTGAAGACTTCTTCGGGGTCTATCACTTTTTCATAGGTTTCCTGATACCGTGTCTTCCACCCATGTTCTTCAAAGACCCGGCGGAGGGAAGTTGTTGTCTTACAACCAAAATGAGCTGCGACATCCTTAAGGTCCCATTTTTCATCAAAATATAATCTATAGGCTTCTTCTGGGTCTATCTCTATCGCTTGAAACCCAACTGGACGAATCTCAATCCCCTTAGCCTTAAGAATGCGCTTGATGGGCTTGCCACTCTTAAAGCCATACTTATCTCCTATCTTTTTTAGACTCAATCCATCCTCTAGGTAGAGTCTTCGTACCTCTTCAGAATCAACGTCCATCTGAGATTCAGCTTTATCAGATATCTTCAGTTTTTCAGAATGCTCAGCATTGTACTTCCGAATAATATGACCTCGGTCTTCTCTAGGTAGTTTTTCTTCGGACTTGAGTTCGACTGTATCTGAATCTCTCGGTTTTTCATAATGTTCAGAATTGTAACTGCGAATAATCTCATCACGTTCGTCAGTAGTTAAGAGATGCTTTTCAGTATCTTTTATCTCTGTCTTTCTCTCCTCAAGACGATATTCCTCATCTGAGAATTCATCGCTCTCTCTCATGTTATGCAGCCCCTCCAATAGTATGGTGATTCAGTACGTGAACCAATTATTCTCCGATGTTCAGCTGTTCTATCGGTAGTATCAGAACTTTCAGATTGGATTGAATACCCTGCGTTATATTCACGAAGAATTTCATCATGTTCCTCAGGAGCTAGAGTGTGTGACTTATAGTCGTCTGCCTTGATGGATCTCTCTTCAAGACTGATGCGTTTGGACAACCGCCCTTCACACTCATCAAGAGAGGATTGAATACCTTCATCCACTACTACCTACCTCCTCAAGATGATCAATTAGGTAGTTACAGTAGTGTGTAGCCTTTGTGAAATCAGGAACTAATTTCTGTACAAGTCCCATCACATAAGCATCAGCGTGTTCCTTACTTTGACTAAGGCATTTAGAAAATACCTCTCTGAAATCTGGCGATTCTGTCAGAAAGATGAGATTGTCGAGAACAACGGAATCGGGCTCCCAGCGCTTGATGAATGGAAGGTTCTGACTGCATAGATGTGGATTCAAGATGAAAAAGGGCGCCATCAAGTCAGCCACTTGTTGGTCTGACGGGGGTCTAATCCGTTCACTTCGTTGAAAATCAATAACCCGAACATTCACAGGCGGACCTGTGAATCCCTGATGGAGGACAGCCTCACCACAGTTCATAGAACCAATATACAACAATTGTTCATCGTTCAAGTTTGCCTGTCCTCCCAACAAGACTCTCTCTCGTGCATCCTTGAGCGAGTGAATTATCGTGATTCCCGGGAGCTTCACAGCAGCATCAGCCAGACAGACATAAAACTTCAGGTCTTCAGGATAGAGGGACCATGCCTGAGAGAACTCGAGCCGTAATTCAATATCATTGAATCTGTGAGCATAGACAGCCGAAGCAGTCCTAAAACGAAGATCCATGCGGAAGTTGGAACCATCATACTCCTCAGTCAGTGTACAGAATGATGAATCATCATATGCTAGATTTGACGGAGTATCAGCTGTTCCATATACCTCGTTGTATAGATTTGTGGTGGGAACCCAGTACCAGCTGGTGTCTGCGGGTGTAGTACACTCATTCGGATCTAGAGAATCATTAACGTCCCAAGTAGAATCATCGCCATTCTGTTCAACTGATTCTATCGATGTGTCAGTATTATCAGTATCCAAGAGAGAAGTTGGTATGTTACCAAGTACTAGGACTATAAGAGTTACAATTACGACCATTCGTATGGCAGTTCTTCGTTTCAATTTTTCATTTCTCTAGTAGTTTGTTAGACTAGTACAACGAGTGAATACCTGTGATCACCCAAGATACTATTCTACGCGTACCTTTTGTACTCACATATTTTCACATGATAGTTTGTTGAGAGATTATTGACAGAATTCATTATTGATAGTTTGTTTCTTCATTGAAACGTTACAATAGCCCTCTAAATAGAGATATCACTGATATTAGAGGTCCAAGTTGCTACATTCACGATAATAAAAGAGAGAATCGTAAAAAGAACGTCATTGTCTGGTTTCTGGATACTATAAAAGTACCAAACTGCAAAATCAAGCAGTCTGGAATGTTTTCGAAAGAGTTGCCCATTTGAGTTTATTAAGGGACTTGATAGATAGGGAGATGATAGCAATGGAACAAAAAACAATCGATATGCTGACGATATTTAGTTCTCTGATTATTGTCATATGTGTAGTATTTTACATGTTGACTATCAGTCTACAAGTAATAGGATATGATAGCACATATAGATACTATAATGACCATATGACAGAATGGGCTATTCTTCAGTTCTTGGCTGCATTCTTAGTTCTTCAAATTGCAGGATATATTCTGAAACTAAGAGAGGCATTGGCGGCATCGAGTGATAAGCAGTAGTGAAGTAGTCAGTGAAGTTTGGTGTCTTTTCGGTTAGGTCATCCACTTGTCCATAGGTGTCAGGAGTTCTAGGTCTCCAACTTCAATCTCACTCATTCTATTTTACCTC
>SDOA01000025.1 GCA_004524595.1 Candidatus Thorarchaeota archaeon
AGATCCGAGCAATTGGATGACATGTTTGCAAAAGATGTTAAGGCTCAAGGCGCGATGGCAGTACTCCTACGAGATGCACTGAAACCAAACTTGATTCAGACAATTGAAGGTACTCCTGCAATCATGCACACTGGGCCCTTCGCAAACATCGCTCATGGAACAAGTTCGATAATTGCCACTGATATAGCTCTTAGATTATTCGACTATGTTGTTATTGAAGCGGGATTTGGTTCTGACCTTGGCGCTGAGAAGTTCTTTAACATAGTGACACGAGCCGGCAATCTAAAAGTCGATGCCTGTGTACTTATCACAACTATACGAGCTCTGAAAGAACACGGACATGGTGTTCTAGAATATGGTTTTTCAAATCTCGAAAAACACGTTGAGAATATGCGGAATTTTGGAGTGCCCGTAGTGGTTGCAGTCAACAAGTTCCCAGATGATACGGATGAAGAAATCGAACTTCTCAGAGATCATTGTTCTATGAAAGATGTGAAGGTTGTAGTATCAGAGGTCTATGCAAAAGGTTCTGAGGGAGGAATATCATTAGCAAACACTGTAGTAGAGACCATCGATAATCAACCTGCTAAATCAATTGCCTATACATATGATCTCAAAGACTCACTTGAGACCAAGATTGAAAAAGTGGCTCAGACAATCTATGGTGCAAAGGGAGTGACCTATACGACTGGAGCTAAAGGAACTCTGAAATCTCTAACGAAACGTGGGTATGGTAAATTGCCCATCTGCATTGCCAAGACGCAGTTCAGCCTATCTGACAACAAGGCCTTGAAGGGAAGACCCTCAGGATTCGATGTTGAAGTGGTTGGTGCTGATGTCAGCAATGGTGCAGGCTTCGTTGTTGTCTATATGGGTGAGATCAATCTCATGCCGGGTCTCCCAGAGCATCCGGCTGCAGAAGATATGGATGTGGATGATGAAGGGAGTATCAGTGGAGTATTCTAGGTGAGTTTTGAAATGTCTGACATCGAGCAAAGACCAATTTGCGAGGACCATGTGATCAAAGGGAAGCGTCTATCTAAACGACTCAGAGACCAAATTCAAGCTGAAGTTGCACAGCTCATGGCAACACACGATGTTCCCCCAAAACTAGTGACTGTAATTGTCGGTGAGGATGAGGGCTCTCAGATGTATGTTCGGATG
The DNA here is from genome assembly GCA_004524595.1 of Candidatus Thorarchaeota archaeon. The sequence goes on from SDOA01000025.1 coordinate 1,165, forward strand.
AAGCGCAAAGCTTGTAGTGATGCAGGTATCATCTCTGACCACTATGACCTCCCCGAGAAGACTACCCAAGAAGAGCTATTCGAACTGATCCAGAAGTTAAACAATGATAGGACTGTCCACGGGATTCTTGTTCAGTTACCCCTTCCAAAACACATTGATGAAAAGGTCATCATCGGAACAATTGCTCCCTTGAAGGATGTAGATGGGTTTTCGCCTGCGAACATTTACAATCTCTTCTATGGTGGTGAGAAACTCAGTTCTGCAACTCCTCATGGTATTGCTGTGATGTTAGACCATATCGGTATGAGTGACCTCTCAGGAAAACATGCTGTCATCATAAATAGGTCCACCATTGTTGGAAAACCTCTCATCTTTCTTCTGCTGAACAGAAATGCAACTGTCACGGTGTGTCATTCAAAGACTGCAGATTTGGCAAAGTTCACTCAATCAGCTGATGTCTTGGTTACAGCAATTGGTCGAAGAAGTTCCAATGACGATCCGTTCTTTATCACATCTGATATGATACGAGAAAATGCTGTGGTCATCGATGTTGCTACGCCCTATGGCGATGTTGACTTCGAGAGTGTAAAGACCAAGGCTCAATGTGTGACACCTGTTCCCGGTGGAGTAGGTCCCATGACGATTACGATGCTTCTACGCAATGTCGTTGATGCATATAATGCTCAGATGGATTGAATCACGATAAAATCTAATGTGCATGCCCAAACGCTTTTGTATAACATCGTTCCGACCTCTCCTTAGGTGAATCCTGTGAAAGTAGTTGAGTGTGTACCCAACTTCTCTGAAGGCCGTAGAAAAGAAGTCATTGATGCAATTGCTGATGCTATCAAGAGTGTAGAGTCGGTTCGTCTTCTCGATGTTGAATTTGATCCAGACCACAATCGGTCTGTCTTTACATTCATTGGTGAACCCCAAGATGTAAAAGAGGCAGCTCTCAAAGCGGCAGAGGTGGCAGTTCAGAAGATTGACTTGACTAAGCACAAAGGTGCACACCCAAGAATGGGTGCTGTTGATGTTGTCCCCTTTATTCCACTCCATGGTACTACCGTCGGAGAATGTATCGAGCTCTCGAAAGAGTTTGCTGAGGAGTTCTCTAAGAGATGCAATGTTCCCGTGTATTTGTATTCCAAAGCTGCTACTCGTCCCGATCGAGTAGACTTACCAAATATTCGTGAAGGTGAATTTGAGGGTCTGAGAGCTCTCATTGGTACTGACCCAGATAAGACCCCTGACTATGGGCCAAACAAGATACACCCCACTGCTGGCGCTACAGCCACTGGTTCGAGGAATTTTCTCATTGCCATCAACTTCAATCTTAACACAACGAATCTTGCTGTTGCTAAAGCGTGCGCTGATGCAGTACGAGGAACAACTGGTGGCTTTGTGAATGTTCAGGGTATCGGTCTAGACCTTCCTGCCAAGAATTGTGTACAGGTGTCGCTCAATCTCACTCACCCAAAGCGTACCAAGATTCACCAAGTATTCGAGGTAGTGAAGAACGAGGCTCGCAGATTCGGAGCCACTGTCATTGAGACAGAGATTGTGGGAATGGTGCCCCTCTTTGTACTTCTAGATGCCCTTCGATACTATCTCCAACCTGAGAAGCTCGATGAGTCAATGATTCTTGACCTCTATTATCTTGGTGGCGCGCAAGATCCTACGAAGAAGACATTTACAGAGATGTCTATGATTGAGTTTGGAAACGAGGTGCGCCGTGCTCGTGCCACTCCAGGTGGTGGTAGTGTGGCCGCAGCAATCGGTTCTTTTGGTGCGGGTCTGGTGTGTATGGTGACGGGGCTATCGTTGACAGGCAGAAAGTTTGCTGGAATTAAGGAGGAGATGCTCGAACATCGTCATGCGTGCGAGTATGATCGTGGTGTCCTCATGGACTTGGTTGAGAAAGACTCGGCTGCCTTTGATGTGGTGATGGACGCCTTCAAGCTTCCTGAGGAAACAGAAGATGAAAAGAAGGTCAAAGAAGAGACAATTCAGAAAGGCACCATCCATGCAGCAGAGATGCCGCTTACGACAATGAGGCATGCATTGAGTGCCATGGAACATGACCGAGTCGCAGCTGAAAAAGGGAACATTAACACAATTACTGATGCTGGAGTTGCAGCTCATGCACTCATGGCTGCTATTGAAGGTGCCGCTCTGAATGTCCGTATCAATCTCGATAACATCAAAGACAAAGGATTTGTAGACAAGACCGCAAAGGAAGTCGACCAGATACTTACTGATGGTAGAAGGCTTAAGACCGAGATACTTGAGATTGTGGAGAATCGAATGAAAGAATTAGCTGAAGAAAACTAACAATTTCTATATTGGATTCAGGTTTGTACCTCTGCTTACCATCACAATATATGCTGTACCCCCCACCTCTTGAATAGCGGATGCCACCTCACGTTCAGAACCCGCTGTATAGGCCATCATAGTCCCTCCTCTTCCACTACCATTGATCTTGCATCCGAGTGCTCCTGCGTCATAGGCTGCCTCAATCATCCTCTCGATCTTTGGAGTTGACCGATCCAATCCATCCCTCAGAATCTCATGATGTTCTCTCAACATTGCTCCGAGTGCATATTCATATGGTTCTTCACTCTCCAACAATTTGAGCGCTCGATTGGTCAAGTCGCGATTGCGGAGCGTTGCCTCAGCCATACTTCTCTCTTTATTTGGCCTTTGACGAGAGAGCTTAGAGACTGCGCTTATTGGGGTTGTCCTGCGATCAAATGAAGGAATCTCTTGTGCAATGAGTTTATACTCCCTCTCGACAGTAGTTCTAATGAACTCGAGGTCTCCAACAGTGTCAGTCTTTTTCTCCCCCGAATCTCCAATGACAATTGCCCCCACTTTCGCAGGAAGACGAGTCACACGCCTATTGTTTGTATTGATGTGAATCACACCACCCAGAGCTGTAGTATAATGGTCCATCGTCCCGCCGCTCTCATCGAACTCCAGAACTTCTGACTCGAATGCAGCTATTGCCATATCCTCTGGCGCCATCTCTTTCTGTGCCATTCTTGCTATAGCCATGATGGTTCCAACTGTCAATGCTGAAGAGCTGGAGAGACCTGCAGCAATTGGAATTTTTCCTGTAACACGCAAATTCCATCCATGCTCAGGTTCAATGCATCGACGTCCCATGACATTGAACGCACTTCTAATGTAATCCCTGTTATTCCTGTATGGTATCTCATGACCTATTGGAAACGAATCGTGCTCTTTCAAGTCAAGATAGTCAATATGGACCTGATTATCATCTCTTGGACTAGCTTCGATATCTATTGTCAAATCAATAGCTGCAGCTATTACATCCAAGCCTAGATAGTCACTATGTTCTCCGAACAGACAGATTCTTCCTGGAGTTTTAACTAGAAATGCTTCCTCTTTCATTCTATACTTCCTCATCTCAGAATCTTAATCCAGCAATTCTGTCTTCTCTCTATTGTGAAACCGAATCTCTCATACATCTCTATTGCATCAGTCTGAGTCAGTCCTGAGTCAACAAAAACACTCTCATACCCAACTCGCTTCATTTCTTTAAGAACCTCATAGAACATTGCACTCCCAAATCCTTTTCCACGATACTCGGGGAGAACACCTGTTATCCCTATTCTTCCATCCTCGTAGTAATCAATCGCACCAATCACTCGTCCCTCATGTTCTGCGACAAAAACAGTATGACCATATTTTCCGTCAATGAAATTCCTGTTCCATTCAAGAGTTAGACACTCTCTGCACCAGAAGACATTATGTTCATGCAGAGTAAGTATGAGTTCTGCATCCTTTTGCTCTGCCCTCCTGAAGCTAATTTCTGCTATCGGAACTTTAACAGATGGAAGGCCCTTTAGTTCGAAAGAACCATAGATACTACTGTTCTCTAAAGGATACTTTTCAGAGAATGGCTCGTAATAAAAGAAATCATGCACTTTGAAATCAAGGCTCGAGAGCAGAGCTTCCGCAGGTGTATTATCACTGAATGTAAGTGCAGTTGCAAACATCACTTCGGATTGATATCTCTTGATTATCTCTCGAATCAGATCTGATGCAATTCCTCGCCGCTGATAATCAGGGTGGACCGCAAAATTACTCTCATTCAAATCCCAACTTCTTGCAGGCATGAATTGAAGTATTGGGATTTCCTGTTTTCCAATCTCTACCTCTATTCTTACTTGCGCATATCCGATTGGTCTACCATCATCTTCCATTATCCAAAATGTGTTAGCTCCTCCATCTCTCCAATGGACTACATTCTCTGGGATGACCTTCCTATACTGGTATATCTTCGGAAGGCTTGAGATCTGTTTCTGGAATGCTCTATTGTAGATCTCTGCGATTTTCTCTTCGTCACCCTTTTCGTATTGACGAACAAGCATGGATTCCAGATTAAGGTAAAGAAAGATGAATCTATCCTAGAACTCTATTCATTACCAATTGCCATTCTGATTGCAGTCTCGATATCTTCAGGAGTGACACCTGGTGACTCTATTTTATATTCATTATAGGCTTGTTTTATGCGTTGGATGATCTCCTCTCCTTCAACCGAGGCACCGATTATCTTCAGTTCAAGCCATGAGATTGCTTCATTTGGAAGCATGAAAAAGTCACCACTCAAAACAATCTCATTCACCTTTCCATCGACTTTTTCGATTGTTGCTCGGACCAAACCTCCTGGCGCTTTGTAGTTTGCAGTTCCAACTGATGTTGTTGCTGAGATACGCACAGTCCTTGCGCCTGTGAGTCTACCACCACCTCGCCAGTGAAGCCATTCATCTGAGAGGTATTTTGGCCGAAGTTCTGCCATTCTCCCCTTCTCCCAGCTTGTTAGATTACCTTTGACTAATGAGATATCCAAGGTCTCTTCGTATAATCTAATGAGATCTTCTTTCACTTCCATTCGATCAGGAATTGATCCCGTTTCGAGCTGGATAGTACTCATTCTATCTCGTAAGCTCTTTGCAACTTTATCTCTAAACTTCTCATCAGGTACTTTCAGAACTTTCACCATCATATCAAAATTGAAGTCAAAGATGAGATTACCTGTAAGAATCCTTGCATCACCGACATCTCCAGCACCATTTCCTGAGATCTTTTTTCCATTGGCAATGATGTCATTGACAGGTTTAAACTCCGCCGGGATACCCAAGTTTCGGTATGTCTGTACTGGTGCTTCTAGAAACTTTCTATAATAATCATCAATCTTCTTCGGAGTAGTAGGACTGTCTGCTCTACCAATTACCTGATAGAACATCTGACCATCATCGAGATAGACGCCCCCTCCTCCAATCACTCTTCGAGTGTAGACAATGTTGTTCTCTTGGCAGAACTTCGTATCAATGTCTTCTTCTATCTCTTGAAAATAGCCAAGACTGACTAAGGGTTTTGCTGGCCAGCAGATGATTAGTGTGTTCTCAGACTTGCCTTCAGTGATTCCTTGAGCTATCATATCATAGATTGTCTGTGTTTCAAGTGGGTCAATAGGACCAATATCCAATAGTCTCCAATTTTCAAGTGGCATACTTTAGTTCTTTCTTGCAGGGTTTATAATTATATTTGAAAATTATAAAATATGGACTCAGATGCTAAGGCATAAATTGGCTCAGTCTTCTATTCACGTGATTTTCATGATTGAAGCCATAAATCTCACGAAAAAATTCACCGAGTTTACTGCAGTTGATAGATTATCCTTCCAAGTCAATCCTGGCGAGATCTATGGTCTTCTTGGACCAAATGGTTCTGGAAAATCTACAACAATGCGTATGCTACTTGGACTACTCAGACCAACAGAGGGTACTGCACGTATAAATGGCTTCGATGTACAGGAGAGGATTGTAGAGGCAAAACGCGTTATGGGTTATGTCCCTGAAGAGCCAGTGCTCCCTGAACGGTTGACCGGTTGGGAGTATATCAATTATGTTAGTGATATCTGGAGAGTAGCTCGTGGACCGAAGCGGGATGAGGAGATTGATGAACTTCTAACATTATTGGACATCAAAGATGCAAGTGACGACCTCATTGAGACTTACTCAAAAGGAATGTCCAGAAAGACAAGTCTCGTGGCTGCACTCATTCACAATCCTAAGATCTTGATATTAGATGAAGTTCAGGCTGGAATTGATCCCAGAGGAGCTGCAACAATAAAAGAGATACTTGGAGGTCTTAGAGATAGAGGCGCTACAATTCTAATGAGTACCCATGTTCTTGAAATCGCAGAACGGATGTGTGATCGTATTGGTATCATCAATAATGGACAGATGATTGCTGAGGGGACCATGGACGAACTAAGGCTGAAAGCGAAAGGTCAACAGTCCCTTGAAGACATCTTCTTAGACCTGACAGGTGGTCCGGATATGCAGAAGATTGCAGCCTTCTTGGGTGATCAACCTTGATAGAAGACCTAATGATTCTATTACGTCACGATCTCATGGGTTCAAGTAGAATCAAGAATGTGAAAGGCAAACGTTCTGAACGTCGTAGTCTATTTCGACGATTGTTTCGTTATATTGCTGCTACTGTTTTTGCAGTCGTAGTTTTCTTTGGTATTCTTCTAATGGTTGATCTACTTGGCTGGTCTTTCTTCGAGACTGCATTACGCGAGAATATCGCATTCGGTGCTACAATCTTTAATTTCCTAGTCATCATCTCTTTCATGGGTTCTATTGCAATCAGTGTGACTACTGTTGCTAACTCTTCAAGAATGGAATATCTAATGACAATGCCAATCTCTCTAAGAACATTATTTTTAGAAAAATCGATTGTCATTATTTTCTATAATGCCATGTTCTATCTGGTGATTGGTACCCCCATAGTAGCTGGATTAGCAATTGCCTCTACAGCAGCTTATTCCCTCCTCTCAATACCGCTCTTTTTGATTTTCTTGTTGGTAAATGTGACTCTTGGTGTGTCTTTAGGTGGTCTCATAGGTCTTGGTATCTCTCGGTTACTTGCAGGAAGACGGCGGCTTAAACAGATTGGCTGGTTCTTTGGTACTGCAATATCAATAATAATTGGCTCACTATATTATTATTCAATAATATCATCCGATTCTGGATTCACCCAATTCTTTGGATGGATCCTATCATTTGCTCAACAGATAGGCCTCTCTTCAGACTTCAGTCCTGGAGGTATCATGAGTATAATCACCCTAGGATTAATTGTTGCACTGCCAATCAATCTATCTGACATGCTTCTTGCATTACTCCTTCTCTTACTCTCTGGAGGTCTGGTCTATGCAAACGCTATCCTTAGTGAGAATGCACATTATAGTGGTTGGTTAGCAAGTGGATCTAAACGAACCTCTAAATCGGAGGAACGAGTATCTCACACTACATGGAATCCTTCAGGTCTTCCCTTTGTGAAGATGAACGAGACAACAAGTGTGTCCATGTGGTATAATATTGCATCTGTTCGGAGGGAAGGAAGGGTTCTTGCTAACTACCTTCTTGGTCCTCTCAGGATAGTGTTCTGGTTCTTCATCATTTTCCTGACTCCAGGTCAGCAACTCGTTGGATTTGCGCCTTTCGTAGTCGTCTTTGCACTGATTCCTTTTGCAGTATCGTATGGTGTCTATTTTGCTGGGTATGAGCTTGTTTATGAGGGAAATAATCTCATGAATCTGCTATTAGCACCCGCAAGTCTTTCGGATTATATTAAAGGAAAGGTGTTTAGTGCTGTACCCTTTACCATAATTGCTACTACCGTTGCATCCATTCTTGTTTTGTTCCTACAACCGAGTCTCTGGTTATATCTCCCAGCCATCGTACTTGCTTGTACCTCTCTCACTCTGGCATCTGGCGGTATTGCATCGTATTCTGCGGCTACTGGTGGTGACTTCAAAGCAGAACGTAATATCAGTAGACAGCGCGGTTCTGCTGTACAGATGCCAATTCGAAGTATGTGGGCTATGGCTCGTGCTCAGATGCTTCCAAACATCATTGGTTTCATCGGTATTGGTACTATACTATCACTTGGAATCATCTTCAATCCTATCTTTACCTATCTAGCAATTCCAGTGTTTTCATTGATTTGCATCCAACTGATGAGATCTTACACTAAGAAGGCTGGTCGCAGACTTCAGACTATTGAAGCAACTCAATATCTCTAATCAATATTTGATGGTCCCAACAACTTTTCCTTCCGGGACCAGAATATCACAATCAAAATACAAGCCAATCATTGTACTCTCGACTTTAACTTTACTGAAATCGTCTTGTGGCCCATTATTGAGTTCGACCTCAATCTCGCCTGAGCGACCATGTTTGATTGTATATTTGAGATAGGCTGCTGTTATTGCTGCAAGATCATACCCCTTCCCTGTGACACTTGGTATCATCTTGATGTTGATATTTGGTCCACTATCAATCCATTCACCATCATCCTCAAGATTGCATGTTGCTTTAAGAATGGTAACACCATCTCTCCGTGTAGAACCAACAAGGGTATCTTTCTTAAGGTCTAGAGTTATCTCAGCTCTCTTCCGAGGATATCCCCAGATCTCCCTACCTGCTGCTTGTGCTACATCGGTGTCGACATAGTTGTAAGCAAAATATACTCCTACCTCTTCTTCCTTTGTTTCGGGATTATCAAAAAGGCATTGCACAAGCATTCCAGACTCCATGAACGTCCCTGCTTCCTTACAGGGTTGTTCTGCGAAGAGGAGACCTGCTAGGGGCATCTGTGAAGGCCTCAACGGCTCTGGTAATAATCCTTGTATGGAGTCCTCCGGTGGATTGAACAAGGCTAGGAATATCTTAGCATCTACATAATGATATGGTGGTCCCGGATATAGCGGCGATAGAAGTGGTGTACTACTTCCCTCTTTCACACTGTTCACCTCTCTCTCCTCTGAACAACCGACCTCTTGAATCTACCGAGTTTTTATATCCGTGTTTTTTTGAGTTAGTAGGATATGTTGACCTTAGCTAGAGTTTAGCGTGTTTGAAAATCAATGGCCAGATGAATACACCCGTGATTGCGATTAATGCATATCGTATTGCGCGAAGCCAGAGGTCTTCTGAAGGCAGTACTCCACCTAATCCAATCATCAGACCAATGACAAGTACAAGACCAATTATAACTCTCAGCACAAGTCTCCATCTCTGTTCATTCAGTGGTTTCACATCAAAATTGACAAACCTGTACTCTAATGCAAGACCAATTGCAAGACCAATTGTTATTCCACCTATTGCTCCAAAATTATCGTTTGGTGGTTGAGGGAGAAACCATGATAACACCAACATACCTAGCGCAATACCAGCTAATACCATCATCAGATACTCGTATCTAAATCTAGAGAGGAATTCTCGTACAGGTTTCTCAAGATAATAGAATGCTAGGACTGTGACTATTCCAACACCCCATCCTAATAGTACGTCACCAATATAGTGTACGCCAAGATAGACTCTTGATATCCCCACTAGAGTCGTAAGAACAATAGCAATCAGTAGCATCCACCATCTCTTGACTCTAATTGCAAACCAACCATAGAGGCTTGCTGAGTTCTGGCTGTGTCCACTGGGCGTACTATAGTTTGGAGGGTCGGTTCCTGGATACCAATTACTTGCAGGAGGTCTCTCATTTGCAATCATCATTTTCAACCAATAGTTTGAGAGGATTGCAAAGAGAAGAACAAAAGTTGCATATATGGCCTCTTTCTTATTGACAGTCCAGAATAATATCAGTAAGATTCCAATGAATACGAGCTCACTTCCAAATTGAGTTATTAGAAGGAAGAAGTCACCAAGACCTGGAAGAGCATCTCTTAGAGCATCAGTCAGTATAGGATCGAACAACATTCTGGTTCACCATTTTTGTTGCAGATTCTATTGCTATTCACATCCAAGAGAAAAATATGCCTATTATTTGGTTCCAGACATGTTTCCAACACAACAATGCATCTTTCCATCAAAGAGTCACTAGATCAAGTTCTTGGAGTCTTTCTAAAGGAGGTCTACCTGTTGCTCTATCCCACCCTCGCGTATCATACCATTTATCGAGATGTTCATCGACAACCGGTACATATCCCTCAGTTGCACCCTCTAGAGGTTTCAATACTATCTGTGGTAGTTGTTCATTCTTTGTATCATAGCCAAGCTTGAGATTCAAAAGCCGCATCATTGTAAAGATTCGTTCCCCTGTTTTAACTATCTCTTGAACCGTCACATTCCACCCTGTAACAAGTTGCAATAACTTCGTGAGTTCATGTCCATTAACAGAATAGAAGTTGCAGATAATTGCTGAATTGGTCAGTGCTCTGAAGTCCTGCTGTCTGGCAACCAAATTAGCCTCATTCTCAAATCTATCAACGCTCTCAATACCAAAGGCCTCATTTGGCTGTCCCATCTGAACGTTGTACATATCTGCTGCCATATGACACGCACCCCGTGGTGACGTCGCATATCCTGCAGCCATGCCAGAGAATCCTCGAGGGTCATGCATTGGGAGTTCAAGCCCGTTTACCTGAGCTGCTAAATCTGAAACGCCATACTGCTCCCCAAAATGAAGACTTCCTTCAGCCATGGTGTCTCCAACTCCTGTCCTTGTAGCAATCATCTTCATCAATGCTAGAGCTGAGTCAACTTCCCCCCACTCCGGTGTTATTCCATCAAGAGCATCAGCAGTGATCTTCCCCTCTTTGAAGAGATAATACGCAAAAGCAATAGTGTTTCCACATGAGATTGTATCCATCCCATAGAGGTCGAGCATCCTATTTGCAAATGCTACTGCTTTCACATCATTATTCATTATGAGAGAACCCATTGTACCGGTCACTTCGAGCTCTGGTCCTGCAAATCTATCCATCTTGTACTTGCCATCTTTAATTTCAACAACTCTACCGCATCCAATTGGACAACGATAACATGCAGTCTTTCCGACAAGAATTGTCTCTTTGACTGATGTGCCGCTCAGGTCGTATGTGTCAAACTCTCCAGTTGAATAGTAACCTGCAGGGAATGACCCATACATGAGACTAGCCATATCCGTATAGCCTGCTGTGCCAAGGTCGCTGTACATACGAAATGTCGGGTCTTCCCTCTTGTCCTCGTTCAATTCAGCAGCATATCTTCGTAGTTCTTCTTCCTCTGCAACTGGAATCTTCCTATCTGAACCATGTACTACTATTGCTTTTAGTTTCTTGGAACCCATCACAGCTCCCAATCCAGTTCTTCCAGCAGCTCGATAATGGTCCACAATGATACTTGCATACTTGACTAGATTCTCTCCTGCAATACCAATCCTTGCTATCCCTGCATTCTTGTGACCGGTTTCTTCTTTCAGAATATCCCATGTTTCTTCTGTGTCTTTACCCCAGAGCTCTTTGGCGTTTCGTATCTCAACATCCAAGTCTTCAATTAGCAGGTACGATGGCCTTGATGCAACACCGCTTATCACAATTCCATCAAACCCCGCAAACTTAAGATCAGCTCCTAGATGACCACCTACAGTACTGTATCCTAATAGGCCTGTCATTGGTGATCGTGAGCAGAAGGTTGACTTTCCACTTGTTGGAACCATAGTCCCAGTGAATGGTCCTGTAAGAAATATCAAGGGATTTTCAGGCCCTATGGGGTCTGTCGTTGAGTCAATCATGTTATAGAGAAGTCGTGTTCCCAGACCTGCACCACCAATAAATTGCCTTAACATCTCTTTGTCAAATGATTCAACAGTTGTTGACTCTTTGCTCAGGTTGACATATAGTACCTTTCCTCGATATCCAAACATCCCATCCACTCCTTAAAAATCGATTATTTTGCCATGAAACATATATTCGTACATCTTACGGATTTCATTACTGTCTATATTTCTCGGATTCATCGTGATACTAGAGTCCATCATTGCGAACTCTACCATTTTTTCCAATGCTTTATCAAAGTCCACCTGTTTGATACCTGCTTCTACAAAAGTTGTTGGGCTTCCAACTTTGGCCATGAGGTTTCTTATTGCAGTTGCGAATTTCATTGATGTTTTCACATCGTCCTTTTCATGAATACCTATGAGTCCAGCTAATTCAGTATATTGGGCTGCACATTCCTTATTATTACGACAGTTGAATTCAATAGTATACGGGAGTGCCATCCCTACAGAGAGACCGTGGTGCAGTCTAAGAACTGAACCCATGCTATGACCAAGTGAATGAGCAAGAGCTGCCTGTGAGTTACCAAAAGACATTCCGGCTAGGCAAGCTGCAACTAACATCTTCTCCCTTGCCTCAAGGTCTGTCAAATCTTCAACTGATTTAGGTAACCACTCAAAAATCATCTTCACAGCCTGTAATGAACTCCCATCTGAGAAATCATTCTTCCATACGGATATGTATCCTTCAACCGCGTGCGTTAAGGCATCCATTCCAGTATAAGCTGTAAGATCCTTTGGTAGACCTACAACGAATACAGGGTCAAGAATTGCAATATCTGGAGTGAGTTCAGGATTGATGGTTGCGAATTTTCTTCCTGTTTCATCATCTCGTATGACAATTGCCTTTGTGACCTCAGAGCCTGTTCCTGTCGTGGTTGGTATGCAGATGAGCTTGGCTTTTACGCGAAGTCCCAGTACATCAAAAGGAGTCAACGCATCCAACTTAACATCTGGTTTCTCATAAAGGGCCCAGGCAGCTTTTGCAGTATCTATGACACTTCCACCTCCCACAGCAATAATCCAGTCAGCTCCGACACGTCTCATCGCTTCCGCGGCTTCTTTCACCGTGGAGACCTTGGGGTCAGGTTCAGCACCATCCCAAATTGCAGTCTCCCACTGGTTTTCGCATAGCATATTAGATATTTTCTCAGCAAGACCTAGACCATTGATGACTTTATCAGTCACAATTATTGCCTTCTTGCCAGCAACTTGTTCAAGCTCGCTTAGAGCATCTTCACCAAACACAATCTTTGGTATAAAGAACCACCATACCATTGTTATCACTCCCAAAACTACTATTTACTCAAATCGGTACCGTTACAGCTCACCTGATAGTATTCCTCCCTCTTATTTGCTCTGCCTCTTAATATTGTGTCCGAAGAACTCGTTGGGGTGTCTTTTCTAAGGTCTCAATAGCTTCTAATATGATACCATGGATGAGGTCTTGCGTTGTTGGAAGGTCCTGGATGCGCCCAACGACCTCGCCCCCAAACATGAGTGCAGTATCTTCCTTTGCATCTATGAGATCGTCAAAACCTGATCTTTCCAACTCCAATATCTCTTCATTCGATTCAAGAGGTTCTCCTAAGAAGAAATCAGGAATATCATTAAGTGTACGCCTCACAATCTGTTCTGCCCGTGAGTTACGGAGGAACCGCATTGGTCCAAACAATCCTCTCCCTACCAGAGTATCTCTCTCTTCGCGATTAATGATTGCCTCTTTCCAGATTGGTTCAAAATCGCTCTCCTTGGTAGCAATCAGTCTTGTTCCCATTTGTACTCCTTTTGCACCAAGACATAGTGCTGCCGCAAGTCCTTTTCCATCACTGAATCCTCCTGCTCCAACTACGGGCACATTCACTGCCTTTGCGACAGCTGGCAAGAGGACCATAGAATGGACTGGGTCCCAGCTAACGTGAGCACCTCCTTCATGTCCTGATGCAACAATGACATCTGCACCAGCAGCCTCGGCCTTTTTTGCATGATAGACACTTGGAACGACATGTATCCAGATAAACCCATGTTCCTTAATGACTGCCCAAGGTTTTGGATTTCCCGCAGAGGTGATGATTACTCTCAGAGACCTCTCAATATCCGAGTTCTCCTGAACTACAGCTACTGTCTCTCTAAAGAACATCTCTGAGGCAATCATGAACTCTGAAGCCACTGGGATATTTACTCCAAAGACACCTCCTGAAGTCTTCGTTTCAGTCATGACCTTCTGAATTGATTTTCTTAGAATGACTGGCGGTGGGTCAGTACCAAAAAGCCGCAGAGCATCGATAGGTGCAGCCTCAGGCAGCAGAGTTGCAGCCATTCCTATACTACTGATGACCCCCAGCGCTCCAGCATTAGCAACCGCTATTGCTAATGATTCTGTCTTGTAAGGCCCCATTCCTCCCTGAAGTATGGGGTGTCGGATTCCTATGATATCACATAGTTCAGTATGAAGTTCCATATGCTTTCCTCAGACCACAATTTACTCGTCGAGATACTTCGTAGGAATCTCTCTTGTAGTGGCAACGAGTTCAAGTGCAGCCTTTGTATAACGCATGACTTTACCCATGTCACCGTCAAGTTTGAATTTTCGGGCCATGATTCCCTTTATCGGGTCTATCTTCCCATCAAACAGTAATTTCCAGTTCTTGAGCGGCCCCGCATACACAAATTCTGCCTTGTCTTCTGGCTCTGCCATTCTTGCCGATCGACATTTTCCATGCCAGAGGTCTAGATAGAATCTTACATCGTCTTTGATGAGGTCTCCATCAGCATCTATTTGGAATACGAAGTCTCCTTCCCATGTCTTTGCTGCATCTTCATATCTTGCATTATTATTCAAAGCTTCAACATATTTCTCAATCCACTCATCCGAGGGAAACAATAACTTGTCACTCATTGTGAATCTTCTCCATTGAGATTTGATACGATTGGTAAGAGAAAAGCATTCCGACTTCTTACATTTAGATAAGCAACTTCTTTGTTACTCATTACAACTAATATTTATCTCATTCAGAACTGCAATATTCGTATGAATGAACATCCTTTACCAGATTATACAGCTCTCTTTTCAGAATTAGTTTGTATAAGCCAAACTATCCAATCTGGTAGAAAGGGTATTGATTTTCTGGTTCTTGAAAATGATGATGAGATGTATGGATATCAAACAACGCCTCTTGAGGAAGAGTTTTGCAATATTGTAACGAAGATTGTCGAGCTTTTAGAAGAAAAGGGAGAATCGCTTCTCTCTAATCATCCACAATTGGCGTGCTCTGTCATCAAAGCTATTGTTCACGTGCAACCAGCTGTCGATGCATATCGTTCAAGGATGTTCCGTTATGCTACAGATTGGGGCTCTGAGGTCTCTCCCATAGCTGGTTGTCAAAGGGAGCTATTACTCTGCATCAAAGATACTCTCTCGAAGATCTCAATGGAGGATAATGAGAAGATATCAAGTATACTCACTGATGAGCTAAAGAATAGCCATATTCTGACATATTACTGGACCGATTGGGATAGACATGGGAGTACAACCACTCGTGTGATTGACCTCTTCAAGTAGCGTTTCTATGAATACCACTTATCCGTGTCAGGTCATGTGGGTTGA
Source organism: Candidatus Thorarchaeota archaeon (assembly GCA_004524595.1). The sequence goes on from SDOA01000025.1 coordinate 16,427, forward strand.
GCATCTCGAGTTCATAATCCACCGCAAGTTTTCTCTGAAACTCTAGCTGCCCAATAGTTTCCTTGATATGCGAATCACTCCCCAGAGTGAATTTGCAGCCTGCCTTCTTCGCACTCTCTAAGAAATCAGGATTTTCTGTCATATAACGTGCATTCAGTTCAATGGTCACCCCTGCTTCTGCAAGTAATTCTACAGCTCGTTCTCCATCTTCTTCCCTATAAGAAGACAAATACCCATCCCAATGCCCCAAGATGTGAAAACTATTCATCCTGAGAGCCTTCTGTAAGGCTGAGACCCACCGTGTTGAGTCTGTTACCCAATGAAATGAACCAATTACTAAATCAAATTGTGACAATCCTCCATCAACAGGAGCAAGTTCGCCATTTGATTGGATATCTACCTCAACACCATCAAGTATCAACATCTCAGGAAAATCCATCCTGCGTTTCTCAATCTGTTTCCGTCTATTTTCAATGAGATTCTTTCCGCCAAATTGAGACCCAAGTGAAGGCCAGAAATGATCTGTAATAGCAATTGTCTCCAGGTGGAGCATATTTGCCCGTTCAGTGATTTCGTTAATACTTGCTTGTCCATCTGAGAAATTTGAGTGGATATGAAGATCGTATCGATGTGGCATCATTTCACATGTGATTGAAATTGAATCCAATATAACTTAACCTCATGACAAATATATCATGAATGCAGTCCCACGTATAATTGATTTAGAATTTATACCCACGACCGAAAAGGCTATTCATATCCTTGAATGTTTTAATCTATGGCAACTAGGTATGAGTTTGATTACAAATATATCGAGAGGTTTTGTATTAATAATCAAATCACACTTAATCTGAACCAAGAGCAGCTGAATCATATGACGACCACAGGAACCATATCTCTCCTAGTTGAACAAATATCTGATATTGCGGAGCAACTCTGTCCTGATAAAGAAAGTCAAAGAGAGTTCTTTGAGCAGCAAATAAGAGATTATCATCCATTATCATTGTCTCTTTATGTTCTAAATGACGATCTATGGAAAATCATGTCAAGCAAGAACAAGTACCCTGATCGCATGTTACCAATGATTACAATTCCTTGGTTTTGTTGGCAAGAAGAAGAAGTAAGTAAGAAAAATCCTTCAGGCGTTAAAAAACAAGAAGATCCGAGTAATTCTTTCTGTATGATGCTAGACAAAGGAATTCTTACTGTTTCTGGTAATGGTGGTGATTTTGCTGGTTTGCTCGAAGGTCGAATCGTTGACCAACACAAAGGTATTCGTCCGTTAATAATTCCCGGCTCTTTTGGTTCGAAAGATATTGTTGCTAATTACGAATCTCGAACGATCCATCTTAAAATCAGGACACAATCATTGAAGACAGAACTCTATCCAAAACCCTTGGAGGAATTGGATTATTTTCATTCTGAGCATCCCCGTGTTTTTTATGAACATGGCATTCAATTGACACTCAAAGGCGAGGATGTTAATCTGAAAGTTGGGGCGAGAAGGGATACCACCCTTCGTGGCGATGTACTTGTTTTCCTTGGAAAGGACTTTCGAGAAGAAACAGACTCGATCAAGATATTGATGTTTCATCTTTGGCTTTCAATCCTAAATAGAATTTCATTCCTTTAGAGAAGAGTTTTAAAATCCTCTTTTTTCCCCTGTGTTCATTTCAACTAGATGTTACAAAGGAATGAATATGGAATTCACTATCGGTCTATTCATCACAGGCCTGTTCATTTTTATTGTCACATTATACAGATTAAGAAAGGTAAAACAGCATCATAGACTTGAGGAATTGATACGTGAAAGATACGATGTTTCTAGCCTAGACTTAAGTGGAAGCACACAATATGTTGATTGCTATTCTCACAACTGGGTCATTGATAACATCTCTAGAAAAACACACTCTAAAATTGGTTCCAAGTTCCAAGATCTCCTAGCAAATAACACTCTAATAGCAGGCATATGGGTTGGTCTTCTTGTTTCAATCTCCTCTATGCTAATGGTTTTTCTATTATTAGAATCTCTAAGGTCAATTGGTACAGTCATTATTATCTTCGGAGCAGGCATGTTGATAGCCATTGGACCAGGAGGACCAAGGTATGCTGAGAATCTGCTTGATGCTATCATGCAGAATAGTATCGATGAATTGAACACTCATGATTATGTATATGTCAAAATTGCTAATGATACCATTAAACGCTCGATAATTGTGAATGTGATATTTGCCTCTGTGTTCTTATTGATATCCCCATGGGGCGATTTATTGCCTATTCTTCTCGCTCAAGGTATAGCTTACTTTTCTGTGAATATACTACTGGAACCAGCATTGTTCCTTCTAAACTTCAATATAGCTTTTGCATTGTTCTATATAGTAAGCATCATTGGAGTGACTAGCATTACGTGTTACAAGTTGGGACAACGATTTATCTCACATGAAGAGGAAGTGTCTGCTGTCCGCTACTAATCACTATAGAGGCTCTGGAATAAATACTAATCCTAACAAATAGAAGAATCCAATAAATGCGAGTAGAAAAAGGGATGCTAAAATAATCTTCTTACCAACTTGAGCATATCGCCACGATTTAGTAGGATTACCTTCTGAGTCATATCGCTTTGCATCATCAAGAGGTTGACGACTCAACAGAGAAGCTCCAATGATTAACATAACTCCAAATTCAGGGATCATTAGATTTGAGACTGTGAAGAAGTCAAAACCAGTTCCAGTCGATAAATGAATGGCCATTGCTATTATTACATTGATAAAAGCAAGCGTAGCCGAAATTATCCATGTATCAAAGAGAAGTTTTGACAAATCATTCATACTCATCACACCAGTAGTTGTAGTATGAAATTGAAGAATATCAGTATAAAGATCAGGATTATCAATGGCAAAAAGATGGTCTGCAAGGATGCTATGCACAGGGCAATATAGTCCTTGCCATCAAGGGGCCTAAGAGCTTCTTCTTCACTCTGTGCATACAGTAACCAATCGATTTCTTCTTCTGGTTCGAGCTCCTCTTTGTCAACATCCTCGAAATCGGTGTTCATCTATTTCACATTCTTGTACAGGGAAATAGTGTTCTTAAACACTGTCATCGGGCTCTATCATGCTGGGGTACCATCAACTGAATCTGCATATTCCATCTGAACACTCTTTCCGAAATCAAGTTCTCCAGCAAAATGACATGCAACAAGATGTCCGTTACCAACGTCTCTAAGCTCAGGGTCTTTTTTCCTGCAAATATCCTGTGCAAAAATGCAACGAGGATTGAATCTACATCCCGCTGGCGGACTAATGGGACTGGGCACTTCACCTGACAAGATTAGCGCCCTGCCTGCAAACTTAGGTTCTGGGATTGGAACAGAAGATACAAGTGCGAAGGAGTACGGATGAAGCGTCTTTTTGAAGATGTCATATGGAGTCATCTCGACTATTTTACCCAAGTACATGACCGCAAGTCGATCACTCATGTGTTTAACAACTGACAAGTTGTGTGAGATGAACATGTATGTTAGATTAAACTCATCTTGGAGATCCTTCATGAGATTTAGTGTCTGTGCCTGAACTGATACATCTGTACTTGATGTTGGTTCATCCATAACAACAAACTTTGGATTGAGCGCAAGAGCACGGGCAATGCATACTCTCTGTCGTTGCCCTCCTGAAAATTCATGTGGGAATCTATTCAGATGGTCTTCTGTCAGACCAACTTTTTCTAGAAGGTCAAGTACAATAGCTCTCATCCTTCTACCTTTTGCAATCCCATTTACTACTAACGGTTCACCAATGGAGTTTTTGATAGTAACTCGCGGATCAAGAGAGGCCATCGGGTCCTGAAAAACAATCTGCATGTTCATTCGGACTTTTCTGAGATCTCCTCCTTTGAGATCTGTAATATCCTCATCCTCAAAGAATATTCTACCACTAGTGGGGCTCATGAGTCGGAGGATTGTCCTTCCGAGGGTGGTCTTTCCACAACCAGATTCCCCTACAACACCAAGTGTTTCCCCTCTCTTGATTTCAAGATTCACACCATCGACTGCGTGCACTTTTCCAATGACCTTACGGAAAACACCTCCAGTCAGTGGAAAGTGTTTCTTGAGTTCTTCAGTTCGAATCAATGTATCACTCATTTTTTACTACCTCCCTGTCCAGTCAGAGGATGATGACAAGCCACCCAGTGGTTCGGTTCAGTCTCTTCTAAGAGTGGTTTTACTTCCCTACAGATATCCGTCGCATAATCGCATCTAGGATGAAACCGACATCCAGATGGAGGTGTTATAAGATTTGGAACATTTCCCCTGATTTGAGGAAGTCGGTCTTTATTTTCGTGCAGTTTAGGAACTGCAGTCAAAAGACCCTCTGTATACGGATGAAGTGGTCTAGAAAATAGTTCTTTAGTTGAACATGATTCAACAGTTGTTCCAGCGTACATAACATTGACCCAATCACATGTTTCTGCGACAACTCCCATGTCATGTGTGATCACGATGATTGATGTGCCAATCTCTTTCTTCAGCTGGTTCAATAGCGCAAGCACCTGTGCTTGGACTGTGACATCTAGAGCTGTTGTCGCTTCATCACAGATTAGTATGCTTGGATTACATGCCAATGACATGGCAATTAATGCTCTCTGTCGCATTCCTCCAGAGAGTTCATGAGGGTATTGATCAGCAACATACTCAGGTGTTGGCATTCGTACGAGCCTGAGCATCTCAATAGCCTTAAGTTTCGCAGCCTCTTTACGCGATTTACCATCTGGTTCAGGAGGATTATCCAATTGCTGTCTATAATAGGTAATTTTCTCTTCCATCTCAGCGCGATTCTGATCTGAATTTGCTTCAGATAGTGCGTGTTCGAGCTTTGCTATCTTCATTTGAAGGACATCTAAGGAGAGGTCTTGATGAAGCGCTATTACCTCAGCTATCTGATCACCAACTCGAAAGACAGGATTGGGATATGTTGCCGGGTCTTGAAACACAATTGACATCTTGTTTCCTCGAATCTCAAGCATCTCTTCTGGTTGGAGTTGGAGAATATCTGTTTCATGAGTTTCCTCTGTTTCTGGGTCCTTTTCAAAGAAGAGGATATTGCCCTCCTCAATTCTTCCCGGTGATTCAACAAGACGAAGTATGGCCTTGGCAGTCACGCTTTTGCCGCATCCTGTTTCTCCAACTACACCCATGGTATCTCCCCGTCGGAGAAACATCTGGACCCCATCAAGTGCTTTCACAACACCTTCGTACGTGTAGAAGTTTACAAACAGGTCTTTTACATGCAATACTAAGTCATATGATATTGTCATTGAATCATCTCCGTCTCAGTTTGGGATCCATGATATCCCTAATTCCATCTCCAACAAGGTTGAATGCGAGGGCTGTGACTAGTATTGCTAGTCCTGGATAGAGTGTCATCCAGGGTGCACTAAGGATGTAGTCCTGCCCTCTAGCAATCATCATTCCCCATTCTGCAGTTCCTACTGGTGGACCAAAACCAATGAAGGCAAGTCCAGCGGCTACCAAAAGTACGGAGCCAATGTCCATTGTTGCCTGAACAACAACTGGTTGGATTGTATTCGGGAGAATGTGGTTGAATAGGATTCTTGTGTCACTTGCCCCAGATGAACGCGCAGCCTCAATGTAGAGCTTTTCACGCTCGGAGAGTACCTGACCTCTCACAAGACGCGCATATGTGGGCCACCAAGTGACCATAAGTGCAATACTAATGGTCTCAAGACTTCTTACTCCTATGGCCATAACAATAGCCATTGCCAGTACAAGACCTGGAAAAGCGAAGAATATGTCAGTGATCCGCATCATCAACTCGTCAAACTTACCACCAAAGTATCCTGATGCTGCCCCAAGGATTGCGCCAACTGTGACTGCTACGATAACAACACTTAATGCAATAATAAGGTCTTTCTGAGCACCCCAAATAATCCGACTATAGATATCACCACCGTAGAAGTCAGTTCCCCAGATATGGATCGGGTAATTGTCATAGTATGCTAGAACAACTCGTGTGTTTGCGATCCAGGTGCTCGTCTTTTCTGGTGCGATAAATTGAAGTTCCCAAACATATGCTCCTTCTTCGTTTGGAAGCTGAATGTAGCTCAGTAGGTTTTGACTGACAACAGATACACTTGCATAGAGATACGTGAGCCGTTCAGCTACTGTCGAAGACTCGTATACAGTTTTATTGATTTGATAGATTCGAAAGGTGACATTAACTGATACAGCATCATTTCCTGTATTTAGGTCGGAAACTCCTACAAATAATCGTGGTATTTCAACTGTTTCCAAATGTATTTGTGTTATACTCAATTCATCATAGTAATAGCTCGGCATTATATCCGGATTAAATTCTCTATTCTCCAGAATATAGAAGTAATTCTGTCTAATGTCATTGCTCGGTGATCCTGGTGGGAGTCTAGAATCTTTAAAGACCATATCTTCTCCCTGATACGGTGCAATCCATGGTGCCGCTAGAGCGACGCTCACCATGAATGTAATAATCAGGATTCCAGCAACTACTAATGGGCTCTTCTTAACTAGATGTAAGGTGAATCGAGTCTCTTTGATACGTGGTTTTGTATCTTCTTGAAACTCATCAAACCAGAAGATCTTTACATTCGGTAGGAACATGATAATAAATTGAATGATTATCATGACAATGAATACAAGGCCAATGAGACCCATGGTCACATAGACCACTGTCAATAGGATGTAGAGATAAAATGATGTACCAAATGCGTCAGGTGATCGTTCCATGACCCCTTGATTTGCTTTTAAGAGGAGGAATGTCAAAACAATGATGATCAGACTCTGAAGTACCCATGCGCTTATAAATTGGGGAACGACAACTGATGTTCCTATCCACCCTTGAATTGTATATGTGATGTTACCAATGAATATTATTCCACCTAGCATGAAACCGAGCATTACGAAAACAATTTGGAGGAGTGAAAAAACACCAACTGCTTTGTTCTCCTCAACTTCTACCTGAATATCGGGATATTGTGGTTCTGATTCCATTTATCGCAGCCTCCATCATCCATACCTAATTCTTGGGTCGAGGACCCCATAGATCATATCAACCACCAAATTTGCTGTGACGAAGATAAAGGCAACAAGTAGAGTAAATCCGTTAATGGCTGCCATATCTGAGTTCAGAATTGCTCGAGTTGCCCACTTTCCTAATCCCGGCCAGTTGAAGATAGTCTCTGTCAAAACCGCCCCAGTTATTAATCCACCAAATGCTAACCCAATGACTGTCACGGTTGGAATGAGTGCATTTCTTAATGCGTGCTTGTAAATCACGACTCTCTCAGTAAGCCCCTTAGATCTTGCGAGTGTGATGTAATCTTCCTTTATTACTTCTAACATACTCGAGCGCATCATTCTTGTAATGATCGCAAGAGTGATGTAGCCCAAACAAAAACCAGGCATAATCAGGTGGACCATAGCGTCCATGAACAGACCAAAATTATGTTCAAACAATAGAGAATCGACCAGTAAGAATCCGGTTGTGGGTCTATATGAATAAAGGCGAGGGTTGTAACGGTCTCCACCAGGGAGATTTGGTAAATTCCAGACAGAGAACTGATAGAAGAACAAATACTTCAACATCAAACCAAACCAGAAGATCGGCATAGAGACTCCTGAGAGGGCAAAGATTCTGGTGATGTGGTCTGGAACTCTATCCTTCTTAGTCGCTGAAATTATTCCGAGTGGTATACCAAGAATAATAGCAAAAATCATTGCAACAATGGCTAACTCAATTGTGGCTGGAAACAATCTTGCCAGAACCGTGAGCACTGGTTGGTCTGCACCAGTAGATGTACTAACACCCCAATCTCCTTGGAATAGACTACTTAAATAAATAAAGTACTGGACTACTGGCGGTTGATCCAATCCACGAGCTCGTCTTATCCCCGGTATTGCTGAATCAGGTGTTCTCTCCGTCACGTACATGGATAGAGGATCACCGACCACATATGAGAGAAACCACGTGATAGTCAGTACACCAAATATGACAGGAATAGCCAAGATTATACGTCGAAGTATAAAGTCTCTTAGTTTCATGAACGAATCCTCGCCGAGGTTTGCTTACTAAATGTAGAGAATTCCATTCTCATAAACATCTACTGCCGATTTTGTGCAATACTTAAGGTTTTGGTTGCCTTCAATATGCAAGAAAAGAAATACGTAAGCTATATTAGTATCTGATGGTTGCATCTAGACTAATAGCGAAGTTGGACTGGTTCAGAGTTTCATTAATTTTGATATCAGTCAAGTTTGTTATTACGGTCCTTTCGCTGGATCGTTTATAGCACAACTTAATAAAAAAACACGAGATGGATGACATGAATAGAAATCAACTAATAGCTGTCATCGTAATTGTCGTGGTTATAGGTGCTGCTGGAGCATATCTATTGCTTCAACCACCTGCCGTGCAACTTGCTGAAGACCAGACTATCATATACGAAGTTATAGGTCTTCCAGAGTACATGGATCCACACAAGAATTACGAGTCAGCCGGTTCATGGATACACTTCAACATCTATGAGACGTTGTTTACGTATCCTTGGGATACAGCAGATGCTGAACCCACAAATCCCCTGCTTGCAACAGGTTATACACTATCGTCAGATAAATTGACTTACACATTCACACTCCGTGAGGGTGTGAAATTCCATGATGGAACTGACTTCAACGCCACAGCCGTTCAGATGAACTTCTGGCGTATGCTAGGACGTGGCTGGGATGATGGTTGGGGTCCAGTTTGGATGATTGCAGAGCCAATCCTTGGTGGAAGTGCTGTTGAGGACGCTGTGTACGAGTATGGAGATGGAAGCCCAGAGCACATTGCTGCTTGGGAAAACTGGGTCGAGAATGTCAGTGCAGTTGTTGTAACTGGAGACTATGAGGTGCAAGTAAAGCTAGCATATCCCTTTGCTCCATTTATCGCTGCTTTGACCTATGAGGTCGGCGCAATGATCAGCCCCACCTTCTTCATGGCTCATGGTGGCATGTCCCCCGAGAGTGATGATGTCACTTTGAACGAGGAAGCATGTGGAACTGGTCCCTACATCCTTGATGAATGGGTCCAGGATGATAAGGTCGTGATTGAGCTCAATGAAGACTATTGGAGAGAGGCCCTTGCTAAGGTCACTCACCCATACGCTGGAACCATAACAAAGGTAACATTCAAACTAAATACAGATATTAACAGTAGAATGTTGAACCTTGCGGCTGGCGAAACCGACGCTTGCGATTGGGGTGCAACCAATGCATATGATATCTGGAACAACGTCACCACCCGTGGTGATGGTACATTACAGAGCATCAATCCTGACATCAAGGTCTGGACAGGCTCCCCAACATTCGATGTTATGTTCCTTGGATTCAACATGAACCCATACCTTAACGTCTCTAATCAGCTCAGACAGAGTCCATTCACTGATTACAACCTCAGAATGGCAATATCCTACGCATTCGACTATGATGCTCTCATTGATAATGTCATGAACGGAATAGCTACTCAATTAAGAGGACCAATTCCAGCTGGTATGTTTGGACATGATTCCGATTTGTTCATGTTCAGTAAGAATATGACTGCAGCAGTTGAACACTGGAACCTAGCTATGACAGCTGGTCTAGATACAGTTTTTGCAAACAACTCTTACGAACTGAACATCTACTACAACGAGGGTAACACTGCTCGTGAGGCTGCAAGTCTCCTGATTGCTCAAGCAATGACGAACATAATTGCTGACCCCGCTTCAACAGACCCCTCATCACCACTAACAGTTGATGCATACAGTCTTGAGTGGGCTAGCTATCTCTACCAGGTCAGGAACAAGCAACTACCATTCTTCTTCCTGGGTTGGGCTCCTGACTACGCAGACCCTGATAACTACGCTGCACCTTTTGTCAAGAGTACTGGCACCTTCCCATCTAGGGTCGGTCTGAAGAACTCTATTGGCGCAGGTGATGTTGTCTGGGATCACGTGACTGTTGATGGCTGGATTGATGATGCCGCTCAAGAGACCGATGCTGCGGCAAGGATTGCACTCTATGCTGACATTCAAGAGGCTATTGTCGAACATGCAGCATTTCTCTGGTGCTACCAGGGTGTTGAATTCCATGTTGAAGGCGCTTGGATGAATGGATACGTGTTCAACCCAATGCATGATCCTTACTTCTACCACTACTACAAGGTTGCAGTTTGGTAGAAAGGAAGTAGCATCATTTCAACGTTAGAATAAAATCAGAACCGAGGTAACAACCTCGGTCTCTCTTTCTTTTTTTATATTTTCAAGTTATCGAATCAGATGAATTTCTCGCGCAGTTGGAAATCCTTATAGCATATATTCTGAGGGTAATTCGAAGGTGCCTGATAGGATGCAGACTCCTGAGAAGACTCGAAAATTCACAACCATGAATTCTCATCAGATGTTTACCCTGTGGTGGGAAGAACCATGGGTGAAACATCTGGTTCTGCTGCTTTCGCCAGTCGGTATTATTGATGCGACCTTCACGATTCTCCTCTTCAATAAGATTGGAGTTAGTTACGAATATAATCCGATTGTACGAGCTGCTCTGGGTAGTGATTGGTGGATCGTATGGTTTCTAGTGGATGCTGTTTCATTTTTCCTATTCATCATTATGGGTGGGTCTTACTACCTGTACACTCGTCGGAGTCTTGTTGATAACAGAATAGGTATAGTGTCTGGATTGGTTGCGTTGAGAGTTGGACTGGCGGCTCATAATGTGATACGGTTCTTTGAGGTCCTACCAGCAGTATTTGGAGGTCTCATTATTGGATTGATAACTTTCATCATTGTTGACAGTCTTTTTGACCGAGAGAGTGATGTGAGTTGGACCGATTTCAAGCGTTGGTGGAAACATAGATTAGACAGACATCATGATGAGAAGCTTGTAAAGAGCGTAAAGAAAAAAGATCGAGGAGATACTCAGAACTTGTACAAAAAGACCGAACTAGAACGTGATGATGAAGAGAATGAATCTCAAGCTGGAATCCCTCAGAGTAGACCGAGAGTCTGGAGGAAGCGAGCGCTCTATTTACTCAGTGCAATAGCATTATTCATTGTAATGCCCTTCTTTCTTGTCTTCATTGGAGATCTGACAGGTGTGACCTCCTTTTCGGAAATCTATGGGCCGTTTGTCTTTTGGAATGAGCTATCTGCACCTGCCTTTCTAATTGGTTTCTTCGTGATATGTATATTCACCGCTTCCATAATGTACCTCATTCTTAGATCATTCGAGGTTCAGGAGGGCGCATGGTAGGTTCTCCTTTTTTTAAGAGATTCTATTAGGTGATTAGTTTCTGCTTGTCTTAGTATTCTTGTTGAACATGAACCCATTTCGAGAGTATCATTTTGTTTTTCTTTGAAGTTTCGTTCATTAAACTCAATAGTCTATATTATTAGAACACGTGTTCTAATTTTTCTGATTCTTTTGGAAACTCGCGTTAGAACTTACAAACCCCCTCACCTCTTTTCTGATCATCATTTAGTAATTCTTGGTCTGATTCATGAACCAATCAATTATACCTCTCTCAGTCTCTCTCCTTGCAGAGTCTCTTGAGAGATTATGATCTGCCCCTTTTACAACAACCATCTCCTTTGGGTCTTTCGCATGTTCATATAACCTTCTCACTCCCTTGACATCAATGAGAATATCAGAGTCGCCAGTTGTGATAAATAACGGTCGTGGTGAAATGTGGCCTATGTCTTTCATTGGATTATGCATTTTCGCCTCTTCTTTCATCCGAGATAGTAACTCCCTACGTTTTACGAGATCTCTCACTCCATGCATCTCGTTTGGAGCAGTAAACGCTATATCATGCAAGACAAGTTCAGCCAAATCTGAAAATGCAAACTTCTCCGTATCATATACAGGAGCTCTAACACAGACTGACTTAATTCTATCATCAACTGCTGCAGAGCATACTGCAACTGCTCCTCCAAAACTTGCTCCATAGACACCAACCCACTCTCTGAGCGCCATATTTGAGCTGAGGAGATGTGTTACAGCAGCCTTCGCATCATCAATCTCTCCTGAAAGACTAAAAAATCCCTCGCTCTCTCTGAATCCTCTGAAGTCAAATGTGAGGACAAGAAATCCTTTTTCTGCAAAAGTCATAGCTATTCCATGGACCTGGTCGCTACTTCCAGGAAGCCCGTGAAATTTACAGATACCTGGAAATGGTCCATCACCCGAAGGTTTGACGAAATTCCCATGTAAAGTCTCATCATTTGATGTGAAAGATGTCAGTATCACTTCTATGTCTGTCATCTATAGACCTCATCTTACTGGAATGTACTCCTTGTATCTCTCAAATAATAATCTTAGGTAGCTCACTGATTCGGAGACCATAAATCCTGAGCCTGTGCCGAATATTCACTAATTGTAGGATATTTCTCTGGAGTGGAATCAATAGTGGATGAGATAGATAAGCGATTAATAGCTGAACTACAAAAAAACTGTAGAATCAGTTATCAGGAACTATCTCGTGTCTATGGTATCTCAGCAAATGCCATTCGAAGACGTATTCTACATCTTGAAGAAACCGGAGAAATCGCAGGATATTCTGTTTCACTCTCTCCAGCAATGGTTGGCGCAGAACAGCTATTTGGTCTTCTCTTTTCTGATGGTTCAAGAGACGAATTTGAACTTGTCGAAGAGATTGGTTCCCACCCGAACATCATAGCTGCTGCTGCCTACTCAAATGGTACCTACGCTTTAATTGCAGAATATAGAGGTTCGGACGAGCTTCTCAGTGTGAGTTCATATCTGCGCAGAATCGATGGAATTGTAGGCTCTGAACTTCATCCTATACTGGTAGCTCAGGGAGCTGAGATGGAACTTTCATCAATCCATCTTCGCGTTCTAAAATGGCTCTTTGAGAATCCTCGAATGTCCATCGTTGAGATTGCTAAGAACAGCGGACTGACTGCACGTCGTGTTAGACGAATACTTGACGAACTAGAAAATAGTGGCGCTGTCAAATTCAGAGCGCTCGTTGAACTGGGTGCAGCATCAAGCATCCCTTTTATCGTCAAGATTTCCTGGGATGAGAAGAAGACGACTTATGTGCCAATTCTAGAATGGATTGAAAAGACATATCCTCTGATACATTGGGAGTCTTTTGTTTCAGCGTCGGAGCCAGTCATTTACTCTCTCCTTTCAGCAGAGAACATTACAGGGGTTACCGAACTAACGCGAGAGATTAGAAGACACCCTCTTGTGCTTAATGTTTTAACCATTATCAACAAGTATCACAAATTTTTCCCTCGTTATCGACAGACCAAATTACTAGAGATGATCAACGCACCTGAAAAACGTCAAAGTGCTTGATGTATATTAAACGTTTGATTACTACCGAATGTTTGACGTCTACCAAACAATTTATAAGCATTTGTGTCCATGTTTGATATGTGTCAAACGTTTGGTACATCACAAGCCGAGACGTTTGATCTATAATCATAAGGTGTATACAATGTCAACAACCTTCACTACAATCATCGACGACATGAAGACAAGCCTCAAGATGGCTTATAGAACAGCATTGAGCTATTTTCTTGCTCATCTGGGCATGCTCATTGTTGTTGCGCTTCTTGCGTTGCTAATCGCAATACCTGTTGCTGCAGTAGCATGGATTGCACTTGCTCCATTCTCTGAAGTTACCATGGAAGCCATGGCTGCCTGGTTTGCTGAGAATCCTCTAGTAATTGGTGGAATTGGCATTCTGGTCATGATTCCATTGATCTCAATGTTTCTAGTTGTAAGTGGCTCAGTCTATGGAATGAGCTATGACTTGGTCACGACTGGTGACACTAAGGCTGAGCGAGCTTTCTCCTATCTCCGTCATAAGTTCCTTACTTTCCTTAGCACTGGTGCAGTGCTCACCATTATCGTTGTACTTCCTCCTGTAATTGTCTGGGGACTGACCTCATTCGCACTAGGCTATGCAATTCCTACAGCGATATCCGCTCTGCTATCTGCCTTTACTTTCGTGTGGGTCTTCATTACCGCTGGATTGACCTCAATGGTATTTCCAGCTGTTTCAGGTGGTAAGGGTGTTCAGGACTCTTTCAAAGAATCCTTCTCACTATCCACCCGTTACTTTGACCGGGTCTATGGAACCTTGAGTGCAGTCATCCTCCTCCTCGCTATTACTTTCGGTCCTGTGATTGCACTTGGTATCGCATTAGCTCCCTACACCACTCCCACTTTGATTCCCTGGGCATTTCTTCCAGCAATTGCATTCGTTGCTATCTATACCGTTATCTGTGTATTCCTCTGGCTCCTCCTCTTCTTACCCATGGTGAGGATTGCTTGGGTCCGGGTCTACCAGGATCTGACTGGCGGTGAGATTGCACCACAGACTGCTGTAGATATCCCAATCGTATAGGTGTGGTTAAACTGAGGGTGTCTTTGAAGAGTAACTTTGAAGACACTCTCTTCCCATCTTTCTAGGTGTGAAATATAATGAAAAACGCGAGTTTCCAAACACTTCTTGATGATGTTAAAATCAGCATTCGATTTGCCTACAAGAATGCAATCTCATACATCCTTGCATTACTTGGTGTGATGATCATCTCAATTATTCTTCTTGTATTTGTAGCAATACTGATTTTTGTACCCCTATTCTTTGCAATGAATGGATTAGAAGGATTAACCCTCTTCTTTGAGTCGTTTGATCCAATCTCTGGTTCAGGAATGACGAATATTGCAGTGGGAATCATGTTGTTTGCAATTCCACTTATGGCTCCCTTCTTTGTTGCTATAGGTGCTCTATTTGGGTTGGGTCGAGAAATAGTCGAGAGTGAAGGGACAAGTGCTGAAGGAGTCTTCATCTGGTACAAGAAGAAGTTCTTCTCCTTAGCTGGAGGAGGAATAGTCTTGTTTCTCTTCGTACTTGGCCCGCTTCTCGTAGGCCTTTTCGTAGGTACAGCAATATATGGAGAGTTCTTTCTAAATTATGTGCTCTTCAGTAGTAGTTCTATCAGTAACTTTGGTCCAATTCTCAGTGTACTACTTTTGATCTGGTTTGCTTTGAGTCTGGGCTTTCTCACAATGATGTTTCCTGCCATTATTGATGGGTATTCGGTGATTGAAGCCGTCAAGAAATCTGTAAGGATGAGTATCACATATTTTGATCGAGTATTCGGAGTCTGGGTATCCTTCCTAGTACTCTTAGGACTTCTTGTTCTTCCGTTAATGGTTATTCCATATGCGCTCGAGTTCTCCTTACCTTTGATGATTGTCTTGGGAATCTACGCAATTCCTGCTATACTGTTCTTGATATTCATCTACCTGCCTGCTATCACGATTGCACTCACGAGGGTATACATGATTCTGACAGCAGACGATAATGAAGTCATATCACAGAATGATGAGGCAGGACCAAGCTTCATAGGAGGACTGTAAGAAAGTGACAGGCTCCAAAAAGAAACCTCGCGTACAAGATATGCAGATCATTGAAGACAAAAAGGCCATTCAGCTTCTGATGGAGCCCACCCGAGCAAAGATAGTCTTTGACTATTTAGTAAAGGACGCGATGACTGTGAAACAGCTATCAAGCGTCACAGGGAAAAATCCTGGAACCATACTGCATCACATACAGAAGTTGAAAGAAGTCGGTCTTGTTTTTGAAGAACGAACTGAGCAGACCCAGACGGGTATTGTCCAGCGATATTATCGTGCTTCTGCCCGTGAATATCGGATGGGTATCAGTGAGATGGTTCAAGCCACTGGCGATGACGCTACAAGACGCCTGAGGTCCATTATCACTAGCCTCTCAGTCTATGGCATAGACATTCCAGAGAGTCAGATTGACGAGGCTGTGGACCTATTGACAGCGCTCATTGACACAGAGAACGAGATTAGTTCTCGTAATCTTGTTTTGAACGAGGATGAATATGATACTCTTTCATCCTCAGAACGAGGCGATGCATCGCGAATCATGCGTCGTTTTGCTCTGGAGGAAGATTCGCAATACAGAGAACTGCGAGAGAAATGGCATCATTTCCTGCGGTCTCATAGAAAAGGTGTAAGAAATGAGTAATTATCAAAGAAACACACGTATGGTTGCATGTATCTTTGCAGTTTTAATCATTGGTACCGTTTCTGTAGGCTTACTTACCTACTACGGTACTAATACTTTCAACTGGGCAATCAATCCCGGAACAACAGATTTTCATTTTGAATCTGAAGTGGGAACAGTCAATGAAACAGTGACTCTTGATCTCGATATATCTGCTGGAGCGATTTCAGTGGTCTTTATCGATGATGAGTCTTTACTATATAATATCGATATCGAGGTTCAGAACTCTACTCTCAAGACTGAGGGCGACCCTACTGTATCATTTGCAAGTAACACAATTAGCCTTAGTTATCCTGCCTCTGGTGTGAATGTCACTCTCGGTAGTGCAATAAATTACATATTTAACATTCATACTACTTCAGGTGGAATAAGTATCGTACTTGGCAATGGAGCTCATGTCGGTGACATTACCGCAGTCACATTGACAGGTGGGATCAGTCTTACAATGACTGATGCAGCTATTTTGTTTGGAAATTCAACTTTCGATATTAAAGCGACTACAGGTGGTATCTCAATCGTTGTGGATCTTCCTACCGCATTAGGTGGAAGTTTTGAAGGTGCTTCAACCACTGGCGGAGTTTCAATAACTGCACCTGGTTGGACACAAGTTACTTCAGGATACTATGAGACCTCAAACTACAATACTGCTAACCAGCTATTGACAATCATTGCAGAGACGTCAACTGGTGGAATTGTTGCAGTACTTACATAATTGATTTTAGAGAGGGATTATTTCCCTCTCCCTCTTTTCTCTTAATATTTTATTAACTAGCAGGCACTACTGTTGGTGAAAAAACACATCACAACGACAAGAGTTATCCATATGTGATAGCGTATCATTGATGGTGTCTGCAGTGCTTGAAGTATATTCAAAATCCAATAAGAATGGTTTTACTGTTCAGTTCAAGAACAATTCGTATCCCGTGAAATATCCCCTTGGCTATTGGGAGAGGACGCCGGAACAGACCAGAACGGCACTGACAGATAATCTTTCCTTAGCAACAACAATGCATCTACCATTGGTCTTCAAAGACCCATTGATTAAATATCATTCAGGAAGACCTGTTTTAGAGCCTTATTTTGTCGAGAACTTTCTACGAGATATTCCCTCTTGTGCAGAGGTTGATGGAACAGATACTGCTGAAATGGTCCGTGAGTTCTTAGACATCAGATATCAATATACAAATCCTGAGATTACTGTCCCTTCCTCTGACCCGGTTGAAAATGCACATCGTGCGATTGTGGGTCTCAGTTTTGGAAAGGATAGTCTTCTCACCTATGCAGTTGCTGATGAACTCGGCTTAGATCCAGAGATTGCATATCTTGTGGAAGAGAGCATGACCTACGAGGAGAAACACAAGACCGCATTAGCTGCAAAATTCAAGGAGGAATTTGGAAAGTCCCTACATATTCTCAAACATGATACTGGAAAACTTAGAGATTACAAACATCTCAACCTTCCCTTTTCTGAGCTAGGTTGGGGTCTTCAATCAACCGAATATGCAATTGAGTTTATTCCGCTTGCCTATGCATTAGAGGGTAAGTATATCCTCTTTGGGAATGAGCAGACAACTTCTGAGACCTACAAGAATGAGAAAGATGATTGGCTCATCTATCCCTGTTATGATCAATCTCACATATGGACAGTTCATATCAGTCGAATAACGGAAATGTTCTCTGGAGGGTCAGTCAAGACAGGAAGTCTCATTGAACCATTGATGGATATGATGGTCCAGAGAACACTTGCTCATAGATATCCAGAAATTGCAAAGTACCAGATGAGTTGCTTCACTGAGACCGAGGCTGGTCGAGACTATCACTGGTGCCATGAATGTACAATCTGTGGGAAGATGTATCTCTTATGTGCTGGTAGTGGTGTCGATCCAAAATCTGTGGGATTTCGTCTGAACATGCTTGAGCCTGAGAAGAAACGATTCTTCACCCTATTCGGTGGAAAGTCAGCTCTAACCTATGCAAACACAGCAACCGCCCGTGACGAACAGCTATTTGCCTTCTACTGTGCTGCAAAGAGAGATGCAAAGGGCGGACTTGTTGATGAATTCAGGAAATCTGACTTGTATAAAGAGGCTCAGGCACGAGAAGATGAGTTGTTCAAACGATTCATTAGCCTCTACGATCCGATTACCGTTCCCAGAGAGTTAAAGGATCAAGTCATGTCAATCTACCGGGAAGAGATAGCATCATTTGAGTTCTAATCGTTCTTAAACAGAGTATCAAGCATATAAGTAAGAGTGGGAATTGTTCTACTGTGCAAAAAATGCGTGTAGCATTGGTTCTTAATACAAGAAAAGACGAGTCGGAGTTTGAGGTCGAGTATGATCCTCCTCACACTATTGAACTGATCAAACATGGAATTGAAGCAGCAGGACATGAGTATATCTTCATCGAGGCTGATGAGGATTTACTTGATAATCTCCGCAAAATTCGCCCTGATTTAGTCTTTAATAGATCAGAAGGGCTTCGTGGTGAGAGTAGAGAGTCCCACGTTCCTGCGATGCTCGAGATGCTTGAAATCCCGTATGTAGGAGCAAATGTGCTTACTACTGCGGTCTGTCTTAATAAAGGTTGGACAAAGAAGATCTTAGTCTATCATGGTATTCTCACTCCACAATTTCACATTGTATCAAGCCCAGAGGAAGCTGACAAGATCAAGTTTGAATATCCTGTAATCTTGAAGCCAAATGAAGAAGGCTCTTCAGTTGGTATAAACGAAGATAATGTTGTCCACAATCTATCTCAATTGAAAGCAAAATTAATGGACATGCTCAGCGAGTATATTCAATCAATCCTCATCGAGCAGTTCATTGCAGGTCGTGAGTTCAGTGTAGGGACTCTTGGGAAGTCTGATGGGACTCTTGAAGTTCTTCCGATTGTTGAGGTTGATTTCACCAATATGCCTCCTGAGGTTGGGAATGTTCTTGGGCAAAGAGCAAAGACGATCTTGGATGACCTGAGTCACTATGTCTGTCCTGCAAAGATTGAAGACGGGCTCAAAGAACGACTTGAAACCCTCTCCCTCGAAGTCTGCAAACACCTTCAAGTCCCTGATTTTGCAAGAATTGATTTCAGAATGGATAAGAAAGAACGCATCTATTTCTTAGAGATAAATCCCTTACCAGGGATGGACTTTGATCCTGACGAACAAGACATTTCTTTCTTTCCACTCATGGCAATGAAGGGCGGCTATACCTACGATGAACTCATACATAGACTTCTCGAATCTGCAATAGCACGGTATGGTCTTAAATCATAAGAAATTCTTATCATCATTCGTCTAGGTGATGACATTGAATCGAGCAAGAAATGATCCCCTCTGGAAACGGATTGAGGTAGAATTGGCACCAATACTAGGAGAGGGGATTGTGGTCTTCTTTCCTCAGACTTGGACACAGCACTATCTCACATGGTACAAGGAAATTGAACGAGACTCATTTAGACCAGCCTTGACATACAGTCAGGAAGAAATCGAAGAACGAATTCAAAAGGAAGAAGTTCTAATGATGTTCGTCCTCAAAGATGAAAGTCCTGAAGGCTTAGTGCTGGGTTATAGACTTGAAGATACTACAGAGGATATATTCTATCTTGATACTATTGCGGTAAGACAGAAGGGTCGCGGTATTGGAACAATCCTATTGAAAGTACTATTCACCTGGGCTAAAAAGATGGGGTATAGAATAATTCAATTGGATACCGAAGAAGAGAACGAGACTGGTATTCGCCTCTCATACTTCTATCAACAACTTGGATTTCGAATCGCTCACTCTGATGAAGAAACGGGAAATGTCACCATGCAGCTCGAACTTTAGACTCACACTATCCTATTCGAAATCACGTCCAGTTAGAATTGCAGTGAAACTACCCTTCACCGTGACTTTGCTATCTGCAAGATCCGACATAACTGCAAGGGTACTTGCAGCAGCAGGCAACACATAGAGTCCCTCCTCTTGGCGCAACCGCTTCGAAAATTCCCACATTTTTGCCTCTGAGGCATAGTCCGCAAAGCCCCTAGATTCATAGATAGCATCGAGAGCATCCTGCCCATCATACGCATGCCAGTTTGTAAGGGGTTCATTGAACTTCGTTTCCTTTATCTCCTGTCGTCCCAAGTCTTTGATAGTTCTACTGCCCAGCTTGAATGACTTTACGATAGGATTACCACGTCTCGTGCTTGTTGCTACCATTCGTGGTATTGTCTGTATCTTTCCAGTGTCATGGAGTTTTTTGAATCCGAGATATATTCCAGCCAATGTTGTTCCATTACCCACAGGGCAAAACACATAGTTCGGAGCTCGTCTGATATCACGATAGATCTCGTTGGCAATCTCTCCATAGGCGTCTAAAGATATCTCTCTCACTCCAGGAGTACCAGGATTTGCATCAAACCAGCCCTTCTCTTGAGCCTCTTGCGAGGCAAACTCTACAGCGTCCTCGTACTGCCCAGGATGATAGTGGAGTTCAGCACCTGCATCCTTGATACGTTTCATACGATCTTTTGGCACATGATATCCTTCTGGAATATAGATGTGAGCTGGTATTTCCACTAATCGCGCAGCCCATGCCAGTGATGCGCCAAAGTTGCCACAAGATGCTGCGGCAACTGCTTTTGCTCCTTGGTTTCTTGCTGCATCAACGATTGCGAGTGATATCCTGTCCTTTTGGGTTCCTGTTGGATTTCCTCCTTCAAACTTCAAAAAGAGTTTTTCACAACCCACAACTGGTGCGAGATTCTTTGCTTCGATGAATGTTGTTGAACCGAGGAATTCTCGCCAGTTTATTTTTCCACCTCTTTTCAGAGGACTGCCATTGTCAAAAATCATGTTGCTTCTTACCCACATGGCCTCTTAGATTGCCATTATTTGTTGATTGCAGAACTACTTAAAGTAAATTGTTAGTAATACCTTCAAGGATTTTATCTACTTTATCACTTGTTTACTTCATGTTCAATTCGTTTTATTCTTGCTTTACATTCAGCTGCCTTTGCTACATCTCCGGTTTCCTCAAAAAGACGCAGGGCTACGACCCAAGTCCGTTTTGCCTCTTCTTGTCTATCTAGTATCTCTAGCATCAGTGCTCTATAATAGAGATGCATTGGATTTCCCGGGTCAACAGAGAACGCAGTGTCAAAGTCCGAAAGAGCGTCTTCATATCTCTCCAAAGAATAATAGATAAGACCTCGTTGATGTGCTACATCTGAATTATTAGGCTCCAGTGCTAATGCAGTATTCAGATACTCCAGAGCGGTACTCTCATCATTTAGAAGAAGCATGACTGCTCCATTTTTTATCCATCCCTTCACATATTCTGGATTTGCATTGATTGCTTTTTGATACGCATTTGATGCTTGTTGATACGATTTGCGTGTCTTGTGAAGATCTCCCTTCTTTATCCATAGTTCAGGATCATCGAATTTTATGTTGACTGCCTTATCATAATAATAGAGTGCAGTCTCATAGCTCCTTTTCTCAAAATATGCATCACCCATGTTTGCTAGTGCATATGGCTGCTCTGGATCTATTACAAGTGCATCGGATAGAACAGTAATTGCATCATCATATTTCTTCAAAGAAAGATAGATACTTCCTAATTCCATCAGAGCAGGAAGAAATTCCGGGTCCTTGTGAATGACTCTTCTTAGCCAAGTGACTGCAATCTCAGGTTCACCAATTGCGTTGAAATACTTGCCCTTCCCAAGCAACGCTCTCAGCATATTTGGTTCAAGGTGAAGTGCACGGTCTAAATTCTTATTGCACTCTTCAAATGCTCCCTGTCTTAATTGAGCTGAAGCCAAGTAAACAAGTGCTAAGACATTATCTGGATTAATTGCAAGTGCACTTCCAAAACAGCTGATGGCATCTTTCATATCACCGACCATAAGGTATGCTAGACCCATATTGATCCATGCCTGGACCTGCTCGCTGTCAAGACCTAACGTCATCTCATACAGAATGATTGCCCTTCCATAATTTGCCTCGTGAAGATGCATATCTGCTAGTCGAGTGAGAATCGAAGGAACTTGTTGGTCGTATTTTATGGAATCAAGGACCTTCTGAAAGTCCTTCTCTAAGTCTCCTAAATTTCTCCTCTCGCGGGTCATAATAGCTACTGGTCGAATCCTCTCTGGTTCAATCTCTGTAGGTGGACTCAGATTGTTGAGTTTTGTGACAATTGCTTCCAGTAGCTCTTCTGTGTTCAAGAAATCTCCCACCAAAATGGTTCATTGGAAATCTTATCAAACTTTGCAACTTCCTGATACCTCTCTGGAAATCGTCTTTATACAAACTCACAATACTTAATTCATCATTTTCTACACAAAGGAGTAAATTCGCGTCATTAATGGTATTTAGGAGATAGTATCTTTGGTTACACGTTATCGTACAATTATTGCAGTAATCTTCTCGCTTACTCTCTTTATCGGAATACCTTCGTTATTTGTTTCATTTACATCAAATGAATCACTAGTGCAGAACACGAGTGATGATAACACGAATCTGAATAATGAACCTCAGATGTTTACAC
>SDOA01000123.1 GCA_004524595.1 Candidatus Thorarchaeota archaeon
AGGAAATAACCTGCATATAGAGCAATGAAGTTAGTTAGAAGTGCAATATTTAGAGCGGCACCTCTTCCAATGTATCTAAGAAATGCTAGTAACATTACCAATGCGAAGAGACCCATTGCAGCATAAGCAAATATCAGAAATGTAAAGTTTGCTTGTAGATTTCCAATTGCTGAACTTAGCATTGGCAATCCACTGACCATGGTCCCAATACTAAAAACATCTTGGGGAATTAACCATAGCGCGGCTAAAGCTTCTATACCAATGAGAGCTAGGCCAATCAGCAAAATGATGAAACTGCCAAGTCCTAAGAGGATACCACCTTTTTTAGGTTCTGCGAGAGTGGCAATCCGTAAACTGGTTCGAGTGGATAGATACGCTTGAAATGCAATCCAACCAAGCCAACAAAAGATTGCGAAAAAGACAAGTGCCGCAGCACCCAAAAACACAGACATAAACACTGAGATAGCAAAAGATACAGCCATCCAACTAAGCCCTTTCATCTCAGTGACTTTTCCTCGACCACGTCTAGTAATCCAAAAACGGTCAGCTCCAAGTCCCATAATCAAACTGCCGAGAGCGAAATAGATTGTACCAGTAGAACCGATATAGGCAAAATAGTACATTAGTGTATTCGCCATTTCTGGAGATTGTGCATAGACAAGTGTCATCACCCACGAGATGAATAGTGAGAATATCGTGGTGCCTACAAAAACAATGGTATATGCGGTGTACCTTCTTGTCTTGAAGAAGACACGTATACCTTCAATTATATTAGATAGAACAGGGATTTTCAATATAATAACCTCCCATGATATCTATGGAGTGTAGCTGGATGGATTTAAGGTTTAGCAGAATATAGGTAGAGTTCCTCCACTGAAAGATAATAAGGTCATTAGTCAATTAAAAAAAAGATGATAGAGGGAAAGTGATCCAAATGACCGTGCGCGTCTTAATGGTTGATGACGATATAGTTCATTTGGAGTTAAGTGAACGTTTTTTGACTCGTCAGAACCCTGATTATGAAATCACTTCTGTAGAAAATAGTCAAGAAGCAATCAGTCTTCTTTCCGAACAAGAGTTCGATGCTACAGTATGCGATATTGACCTTGCAGATGACAAAATGAGTGGATTAGACATTCTTGATTATATTAGAAAAAAAGGTCATGATACACCAGTAATCATCTTTACAGGTAAGAGTCGAGAGGAGTTTGCCATTCAAGCATTGAACCTCGGTGCGGATTATTATATTCGAAAAAGCTCAACAAACATCGATGACCTCTATGCAGAATTGTCATACTATATTCAAACAGCTGTTCAAAAACGTAAGATAGAAAAAGCATTGCGAGAGTCAGAAAGAAAACTTCGATTAAGTGAAGCAAGATTAGCGGAAGCCCAAAGAATCTCTCATTCAGGTAGTTGGGTCTGGGAAATAAGAGAAAATAGAGAGATTTGGTCGGATGAAATATATCGTATTTTTGGTCTAGAGCCTCAAGAGTTCCAAGCGACCTACGAGGCATTTTTACAATCCGTTCATCCTGAAGATCGAGAATCTGTCGAAGAAGCCGTGAAGTCTGCAATCCATGATAGAACTCCTTATAGAATCGATCATCGAATAGTTCGTCCAGATGGCAGTGTGCGTTATGTTCATGAAGAAGGGGAAGTCACATTTGACGATGATGGGACTGCCATCCAGATGATAGGAACTATACAGGATATCACGGCACAGAAGAATCAAGAAGCACTATTAAGAGAAGAACGAGATAAGGCACAGCTTTATCTTGACCTTGCAGGAACAATCATTTTTGCGCTTGACACATCATTAAATGTTACAATGATTAATCGAAAGGGCTGTGAATTACTAGGTTGCGAAGAGAATGATATTCTAGGTAAGAATTGGATTGAGTTATTTGTTATAGAAGAACAGAGAGAAAAAGTTGAGGACCATTTACGACGAGTTCTAAGAAAAGAGGAGACCAATGAACAAGGATGTAATTTCCAAATATTAAATGCGTTAGGAGAACAGAAGAATATTATTTTTTACGATACAGTTCTCTATGATGAAGAAAGTAATGTAAGAAAGATACTATGTTCAGCTCAAATAATTGAAGACTTCATGCAATCAAACGAGTTGTCTACTAAAATTAGTCAATCCACTACTAAACATGAAGGATGGTGGCAGGGAGTTTTTGAACATGCACCAACTGCTATTGGTATTTTTGATGCTGAAGGGAGATTGATAGACTGCAATAAGGCAGCTGTAAATTTGTTAGGAGTCAATACACGAGAGGATCTTCTTGGACTTGACTTGTTTAGAGAATCAAGATTACCAGAGGAGGCTCTAGAAAGTGTAAGTAAAGGCGAAATCCATAGATTTAGGTATAAGTGGGATTTCGTTTATGTAAGAGAAAAAGGCATTTTGAAAACGACTAGGTCTGATGTTGTATACATGGATGTTGTTCTTTCACCTCTTCAGAACTCATTCGGTCAGACATTAGGGTATGTTCTTCATGCAAATGATATTACAGAGAGAGAGAGGACTGAAGCAGCACTCAAAGCAAACGAAGAGATGTTTCGCACTATTTTCGAAGAAGCACCTATCTGTATACAATTATTTGACTCTGAAGGTATGTTAATCAGAACAAACAAAGCTAGTCTTGAACTCTTTGGACACGAACATCTTGAAGATGCTGTAGGAGTAAATCTCTTTGATGATCCGAATATACCAGATTTTGTTAAAGAGAAACTTCAGCAGGGTAACTCTATAACAGCAAAGATTCGGTTCGATTTCTCAAAAATACAAGTTCATGAATTATACAGGACCTCTAAAACAGGTGTGATGCATCTTGATTGCGTCTTCTCACCACTTCATTATGGTAAAGATGAAAATCTTCAAGGATATATTGTTCATGTTCAGGATATTACAGACCATTACTTGGCAGAACAGGCTTTGATGGAGAGTAGAGAGAGTTACAGAGAACTTTACAATAATGCATTGATTGGTTTATTCAGAGTGAGAATCTCAGATGGCATGATTCTAGAATGTAATAATCAATTTGCGAACAGCTTTGGTTTTACAAATAGGAGAGATATCATTGATAGTTCTTGCTTCTTCAAAGATTTCCTAACAAGCTCTCAATCTTGGACTGGTCTGAAAGAGAGCCTAAAAGATATGGACAACCTCATGACAGACCTACCAGTAATTACTAAGAATAATCAGCAATTATGGATGCGTTTCTCATTACGACTCTGTCAGGAAAAGGGGTACATTGAGGGTGTAATGTCTGATATCACGCAGGAAAAGTATGCTCTTGAGATGTTGAGAAAACAAAGAGAAGAGCTTAGTGAGTTTGCTCACTCTATGAGCCATGATCTGAAAAATATATTCCATAATATGAATGGATTCATTGAACTTGTGGAAGATGAGAATGATTTCAGTCATCTACAAAGACTTAGGCAGATGCTTAAAGAATCAGGGGAGTTACTTGACCACTCCGTTGCATTAGCTGATGCAGGTCTTACCGTTGAAGAGAGTCTTACCGTTATTGATTTGGATTCTCTTGTTCAATTCGTTGCAAAGTCAACAATCCCAGAATCTATTAGTTTTCACCAAGATAAACTACCAAAGGTAAAAGGGGATGAAATGAAGGTTGCACAAATATTTAGGAATCTTCTTGATAACGCAGTCAGACATGGCCAACCAACTCAAATTGAAGTAAGACTAGAAGATAAACAAGATCGCTATTGTATACTTATCAGTAATGATGGAAAAGAGATAGAGGGAACGATTAGAACTCAATTATTTGGTAAAGGATTTACATCAAAGAAATCTGGACAGGGTTATGGACTTACAATTGTAAAGCGCATTGTTGAGGCACATAACTGGCAGATTGAATTAGCAACGAGCTATACTACAACTTTCAAGCTGCTAATACCAAAATGAATCTTAAAAAAGGAATAGATTGAATTTCCAATAAATCAGTAATTTATCTACACAATACAACATCCTTAATAGGATAAAACACTCAGCTATATTTGTGGTCAGTGGTTATAGTAGGGCCTCGTTTTCGTAACATGCCCTCATTACATAACTCCCCCCCTCCTACCACATGAGCTCTACTGTCCCTGGCCACACCTTTTCTAGAGTTTCTTGACAATGAACTATCCTATTCAATTATCTAATAGGTTCAATCAGAAGACCTCATAAGAGTCAAATCGTACCTTCATTCACAGTGAAGGTGAAAGTTATTGAGAGAAGCGAATGTGTTATTTATCTGGAATGTTCCAGAACCACTTAGGGAATATATTCGTTCAGGACTTGTTGACTTTGATTCAGTCAATCTCTTCTTTCCTCAGGATGCCACAGAGGAGGGATTTTTGCTTCTCGCTTCGGACATGGATATCATTATTGGCTGGAGACCTTCACGAAATCTTCTAGATACTGCGAAAAGACTCAAACTATTCATCAATCCAGGTGTAGGAGTTCAACATCTTATTGATTTATTCCGTGAGATTAATCAAAGAAGAGAGGTCACACTAATCAATGGTCATGGAAATACTTACTTCACTGCACAGCATGCAGTGGCAATGCTACTAGCCCTCACTAACAAAATTATCCCTCATCATAATTGGATGATGCATGGACTTTGGAGGCGAGGAGATTCTGATGCAAAATCCACGCCCTTACGAGACCTGAAAGTAGGTCTCCTAGGTTATGGTGCAGTGAATCAAAAAGTGCACAGATTCTTATCAGGTTTTGATATTGAGTTTAATATTCTTAAAAGAAGTTGGTCTGAACATCCAGATTTTCCGACCTCAGCAAAGAAGTTTCTACCAGATAATCTTCACAAATTTATAACAGAGAGTGACATCCTTATTGTAGCAGTTCCTCAGACTGATGAAACATCAAGCATGATAGGAAAAGAAGAGTTATTGCTTCTTGCCTCTAATGGGATTATTGTGAATGTAGCTAGAGGAGCTGTTATCGATGAAGAAGCACTCTATCAAGCTCTCGCTGAAAACCAGCTTGCTGGTGCAGCTATTGATGTTTGGTATGAGTACAACCCAGAACCAGATACAACTGGGAAAAAATACCCCTTTCACTTTCCATTCCATGAACTTGATAATGTAGTACTTTCGCCTCATAGAGGTGCATCACCAATGGATGATCTCATGAGGTGGGATGAAGTCATCGAGAATATCCGTAGATTCGCAGAGGGTAAAGATGAATTCATCAACGTTGTACAACTTGACAGGGGGTACTAGGTCTACTTACGCAATTTCGTTTTCTGAAATAAGTGATATTGGATGCTTTTGTCGAAAGATTCAAACTAGGGATTTTTTGCACTGTATTTCATGAAACTAGGTGAGATTTATCGAAAAATAGTCGATATGGGAATTGAAGCAGATCCCAGAGGACGAGAAAGAATCAATCAAATACTTGAGAAATCGAAAAAAGACTTGGAGAAACTTGAAGGAAGGAAAAAAGAATTAGCTGATAAGGATGTTGCTTGGAATCCTTACACAGATTGTAGACTCCTCTATGGCGACTCAGAGATTGAGATTGGAACTATACTCTCTGGAATTGATATTGGCACTGCAGAGATTTTACTAGCAGATCGACTTACTGAAAAGGGGACAAAGATAGACCTTGTGCTTGCCCATCATCCCCATGGTATTGGAATATCAAATCTTGATTATGTTATGAAATTGCAACCTGAACAATGGGCAGCGGCAGGTGTACCAATTGCACAAGCTGAGTCTGCAATGGCGGCTAGGCTCAAGGAGGTTCACTTTAGAACTAAACCTAGCAATCACACACAGACAATTGATGCTGCTAGACTTATCAATATGCCATTCATGTGTTCACATACTCCTGCAGATTCTCTTGGGTATCAATTCTTGACCAAGTATCTTAAAGATAAAGACCCGACTACACTAGGTGATCTTCTTGAAGTTTTACTTGAAATTCCTGAATATCAAGAGGCTGAGAAATTTGGGGCGGGTCCTGAAATTTTGGTAGGCAGTCCTAGTGGTACCGTTGGCGAGAAATTCGTATTCTTTACCGGTGGCACATCCGCAGGTCCTAAAGCAATTCCAAAGTTATCCAGAGCTGGTGTTAGTACTATCATCACCATGCACATGGGTGAGGATTTGAAGAAAGCTTGCGAGGAAGAGGGTCTCTATGTAGTGATTGCGGGACACGATAGCTCAGATTCTATTGGGATGAATCTAATCTTAGATGTACTAGAGAAGACAGGCATCAAGACCTATACGTGTTCGGGTTTGACTCGGCATAAGAGATTCTAGATCCAAAAAACTTGGAAAATCAACTGAGACATAGTTCCTTAGATGTTTTTAGGAATAATCCAGAATGTTCATATGTAGTATCTATAGGCAGCGACACACGTTAGACAATGATTAAAGAGCTTACAATTGCATTTCAGATTATAGGTGGCCTTGCTCTCTTCATGTATGGTGTTTCTCTCTTGAGAGAAAGCCTTGGAAAGATTTCTGGTAAGAAGGTAGTACGAATTCTAGAAAAAGTCAGTGATGATCCGATAAGAGGGATAGGTGCAGGTACAGCCGCAACTGTCATGACTCAGAGTTCGAGTATCACGGTACTTACTCTCATTGGCTTTGTAAATGCAGGAATGATGACTTTTAGACAATCTGTAAATGTTATGTTAGGCTCAGAAATTGGAACGACTGTAACAGCTCAGTTAGTATCATTTGATATTGGTAATATATTCTGGCCTCTTGTAGCAATAGGTTTCTTCATGAAATTATTCTCGAAGAGAGAGAAATTGCAGCTTATCGGGACTGTAGTTTTCAGCATAGGTCTTTTATTTTTAGCAATGGATTTTATGAAACAAGGAGCTGCTCCTCTTACCACAGATTACCCCTTTTTCAAGAGCCTTATCAATGATTATGGTACAATTCCAGTTTTTGGGATATTGATTGGTGCATTGATTGCTGGTGTGACTCAAAGCAGCTCAGCAACAACATGTTTGGTAATAGCAATGGGTTCAGCTGGTGTGATTGACCTCTCTCCTGCTATTGCATTAGTCATGGGAGCAAATATTGGAACTTGCTTTCTGGAGCTATTTGCGGGTATTGGTGCAACAACACCTGCAAAGAGAACTGCTGTAGCACAGACAATCATCAATGTGGTTGGCGTATCTCTTTTTTTGCCGTTTCTTACACCATTTGCATCCATTGTAACTGCAACATCAACTGAACTTCCGAGGCAGATTGCTAATGCTCACACAATATTTAATGTGATAGTCAGTCTGATTTTCATTCCATTAGTCGGGTTGTTGGTAAGATTCTGTGAAAAGATATTACCTGATAAAGAAGGAGAAGTAATAGGTAAGCACTTCTTTGATGATGAAATGTTACATATGCCACAGGCCGCTCTTCTTGAAGCTGAACGTGAAACAATTAGAACAGCTGAAAAGACATTGGAGATGATTATGCTCAGCAAAACCTGCCTATTAAATAGGAATCTTGAGGATGCAAGGCGAGTTATGCAGCTTGAAGACGAAGTCGATGAGAGTTGTCGAAAAACTGAGGATTTCATTGATAAAATCAGAGAAGAAGAACTTAATCATGAAGATATCATCTGGAGAATAAAATTACTTGCAATTCTTACAGATATTGAACGAGTAGGAGACTTGGCCTCAAACATAGGAGAATTTGTTATTGATAAGCTTCGGAATGAGATAGTCTTCTCAAACGAGGGCTCAAAAAGCTTAGAAGAAATGTTTAATCTTGTCGAAGAGACCTATTCGACTGCAATCAAGTCCCTGAAGACGAAAGATAAGGAATCTGCAAAAACCGCAGAGCAACTTGAAGATCAAGTCGATGTATTGGAGAGAAGATTAAAGGCTGAACATGTTCGGCGAATACAGGCAGGAACCTGTAATCCCGAGGCAGACCAAATCTTTGTGGAAACCTTAAGAAACTTGGAACGAATTGGTGACCATGCAGATAATATCGCATATGATATTATTATGGATACCTAAGATTCATCATTTTTCTCCGAACTATCAGGAGCCTGTTGTTTTTGTCTTAGAACTCCTGCACGAGTCATCCTTTCAGGTGAGAGCACAAGATTCAACCAATCCTCATCCATAAGCCCTTCCTCAAGTACAATTTCTCGAATGGATTTTCCAGTATCAAGTGCTGTCTTTGCGACAATAGATGCCGCTTTATAACCAATAACTGGATTCAAAGCTGTGACCAGACCAATACTCCGATGAACAACATCCAATCCAGATGGATTTATTGTGATTCCTTTGATGCATTTCTCTGCAAGAATTGGAATTGCATTTCTCAACACTTTCAATGCTTGGAAAAAGTTGTAAGCAATGACAGGTCCAAAAGCGTTCAATTCAAGTTGACCTGCTTGTGAAGCTATTGTGATTACCAAGTCATGACCTATTACCTGATATGCTACTTGAGTCACCATTTCTGGAATTACAGGATTGATTTTCCCAGGCATTATTGATGATCCAGGTTGGACTGGAGGTAGACGAATCTCGTGAAAGCCACCAATAGGACCAGAAGAGAGCAGAATTAAATCACCACAGATTTTCCCGAGGTTCGTTGAGAGAACACGAAGCAACCCTGAAGCATGAACAAATTCGTCAGAATTTTGTGTATCATCAACAAGATCAGCTGCAGTTGTGAGTTCATTAATACCGGTTACATCAACGAGGTAATTCTCTGCAAGCTCGATATATTCAGGGTCAGCATTCAAAGAGGTTCCAATTGCTGTAGCACCTATATTATGTGTTTTAAGAACTTCTCGTGCTGCTGAGATTCTTTGTAGGTCTCTCTTAAGAGCTCCAGACCACGCTTTGAATTCTTGACCAAGGGTAATTGGTACAGCGTCTTGCATCTCAGTCCTACCAAGTTTGAGGACATCTTTGAATTCTTCAGCTTTTTCATCCAAAACATCAATCAATTTTTGAAGTTTTATTGAGAGCTCTTTAAGTCCAAAAATTGAAGCTATCTTAATTGCAGTTGGGTAGACATCATTTGTCGATTGTGAAAGATTGACATGATCATTTGCTGAAATTGGGACTTGTGTATTTCTTATTTCACCAATTATCTCATTTGCGCGAGAAGCAATGATTTCGTTTGTACACATATTTGTAGATGTTCCAGCTCCACCTTGCAACATATCCACCATAAACTGATCGTGAAGTTCACCACGAATGATTTCGTCACATGCTTGAATAATTGCATCAGCATAATCTAAACTCAGATGGCCTAGGTCCCGATTAGCCAACGCGCAGGCTTTCTTTACCATTGCCATTGCGGTAATAAGAGTGGGGTATCTGTAGAGATTAACTTGTGAAACACCAAAATTTTCTTGAGCTCTAAGAGTCTGTATACCCCAGTAGGCATCCTTAGGAATTTCCTTTTGTCCTAAAAGGTCACTCTCTTCTCTATACTCGATGACTTCTTCCTCCATGAGCGCCACCCTATTTGAATTCAATTGAATACTTGTTAATAATCTAATCTCGTTGAAAATGTTAGAACCCAGAAGCCTGTCCATCTTTTCTGTAATCAGACCCAGCAATCCAACTATCCTTAATTCGTAGTATTGCTTGACCACCTCCGAATCCTGATGTAGTCTCATGAACAAGTCTATGACCCAATTTACTGAGCTCACCCTGAATATCGATAGGGATACCACTTTCTAAAGCTACAAGATTTTTATCATGGTCGTGGTCGAACCTTGGAAAATCTAAAGCAGCTTGAGGATTCATATTGTAATCCACAACATTACTCACAAATTGTGCATGTGCTTGAGCTTGATGCGCGCCTCCCATGATTCCAAACACACCAAATATGTCTCCATCTCGATAGAGAGCACCAGGGATTATGGTATGAAAAGGTAGTTTCTTTTTTGCATAACAGTTAGGATGTTTTGGATCAAGTGAAAACAGATTCCCTCTATTTTGGAGTTTGATACCGGTGTTAGGAACGACAAGACCGCTCCCAAAACCACGATAGAGACTATTAATGAGTGAAACAGCCCTCCCTTCTCCATCAGCAGTGGCAAGATATACAGTGTCACTGCCTAATGTAACTCCTGAAGGATAGTTTTCCATAGCATGATGTAAGTCAATGTGTATTGCTCTTTCTTTAGCATATGATTTTGACAAGAGCTTTTTCAGAGGAACTTCGTAGAAAGCCATGTCAGCATTATGTTGGTGTAGGTCTCCATATGCAAGTTTTTTCGATTCAATCATCAGGTGAAGACGCTGTGTGCTCAATGCAGGCATCATGGGAATATCGAATTCTTCCATGAGATTGAGCATTATTAGAGCTGCAAATCCCTGACCATTAGGTGGATGTTCAAAGACATCCATTCCTCGATATTTCGTTGAGATGGGTGTCGTTTCTTCAGTCTTATGAGTTTCTAAGTCTTCAAGGGTCAAAAAGCCCCCGTATTCTTGTACCAAATTTACGATTGACTCAGCAATTTTTCCCGAATAGAATGTTTGTAGACCTTCAGTTGCAACAGACTCGAAAACCGTTGCCAAATCCGGGTTCTTCATTATATCTCCCATCTGTGGAGATTGACCTTTAATGGTGTACAATGATTTTGCATAGTCATTGATCAAAATACTTGTTGCCATTGGCCAAACTTGTGAAATTAAATCGGAAACAGGAAATCCAGTACGTGCATAACGAATTGCTGGTTCTAATACATCTTTTAATTCAAGTGAACCATACTTGTCAATGACATAGTGCCACATGTGCATTGCACCAGGTACCGTTACCGGAGCTCCACCTCTAAGTGGCATTTTTGTCCAGCCCATCTCTAATAGATCATCAAGTGATACAAGAGACCCAGATCTACCTGAACCATTGACGCTGATGGGACTTTTTCTTCCAGGAAGATGAATGAGTGCAAAGGCATCACCACCGCAACCCGTACTAAATGGTTCGACAACATCCAATACTGCTGCAATTGCTACTGCAGCATCTACAGCATTGCCTCCTCTTATGAGAATCTCAATACCAGCTTGGGTTGCTAGTGGCTGAGAAGATGCGGCGACTCCGTTTTTTGCAACAATATCAGAACGACCTGTTACACGACGCCAATACACGTACTAAGCCTCCATAGGAAAACCTCGAGCCTTCCAACCCTTGATGCCTTCCAATGGGACGACGATCTCATTTACGTCACGCTTCTTGAGTAAGCTTG
>SDOA01000124.1 GCA_004524595.1 Candidatus Thorarchaeota archaeon
TAAAAAACAAACCCTTAATCGTCTTTGAATTCATACATACTAGAGGTAATTATCACGACGATTAATGATTCTCAGGAATCTAGCGGGGAAGAGCATAGGAGAAGTTTGAAGAATGATTGGTTGTTTCTGACCTCTTTGGTCATAATCATTATCGGTTTTATCCTTCAGACTCTGGGCATACCAAATTATTACTCAGTCCCTCCAGAGCCTATTGTTCCCCCATTAAACTTGTATAATTACGGATTCTTTATTTTCCTAGTTGGCATTGTCTTATTAATTGCGGCTCTTGGCAGGTACGTATCAAAGAGAATGTCTGACCAAGACTTTTGGTGGATTATTAAGACCGGACCATTCGATAGACCGACTTAGGTTTACATCACTTGTAATTCTGAACCCTATTAGCAGGCTTTTATGCTTATTTTCTTGGATTATAAAAAGAAGAGTGCCTATGGGTATCTAGAGTTTTGCTCTGGGACTCTGAGATCTATGTAGAGTTCTTTCTACTCTAACCCCATAGTTCTCTCTTTAGTAGGTCTCGAATCGCAATTCTGATTGCCTCTGATCGGTTCGGATAGAGGTTATTTTCAACTAAGCGTTCCAAACCCTCGACATATTGTTCGGGAATATGAAGTGTTACTAGTTTCATGATTAGTATTCTCCTAACCATATCTCTGTCATACAAGAATATGGTTGTGAGTAATACTAAGTCGGTATTCAGAAGTGTAGGATTTGATTTTCAGAATTAAAACACTTGTATTCTGTTGGAATCGAATATGTACCCAGGTGTCACATATTACTGAATGGGATTAAGTTTGGCCGTCAGGATAGAAGTTATATTCTGTTATAAAAGTTCAACAGCCTTGTGACCAATGGTAGGTCGTGCTGAATATGGACCGGCAGAAAGGCATTGATGTATTATTCCATCCGCGATCAATCGCTGTGATTGGAGCTTCCAGTACCAAGGGAAAGCTTGGGAATGATGTTATGCGGAACCTAATCGACAGTGGATATGAACGTCGGATATATCCCATTAATCCGAGGGCTGATGAGGTTCTTGGTTACAAGGCTTTTCGTTCGGTAAAGGATGTACCTAGTGACGTGGATGTTGCGGTGATTGTGATTCCCGCAAAACATGTGTTGAGAGCAGTTGAAGAGTGTGGTCAAAAAGGCGTTAAGGCTCTAGTTATTATCACAGCTGGATTCAAGGAAATTGGACATGATGGTCAAGAGGCAGAGAAGCAGCTTGTCGAAATAGCTGAGAAATATGAAATGGTCATTCAAGGTCCAAATTGTCTTGGAATCATCAATACATCAGCACCATACAATGCATCGTTTTCTGCTGGTACACCTTCAAAAGGTACTATTGCTTTTGCTTCTCAATCTGGAGCTTTAATGACTGGTATTCTTGATTGGAGCCTTATGGAGAAAATTGGGTTTTCCAAATTTGTCAGTCTTGGTAACAAAGCTCACCTCGATGAAGCTGATTTCATTGAGGCATTTGGAAGAGACCCTGATTCAACATTCTTACTTCTCTATATTGAATCAGTAGTTGATGGACACAAATTCATGAATGCCTGCAAAAAGGTCATCCAACACAAACCTATCTTCATTGTCAAATCAGGTGTGAGTGCAGCAGGTGCACGAGCAGCATCTTCACACACCGGATCTTTGGCTGGTAGCGATACTGCTTATGATGTAGCCTTCAAACAATGCGGTGTAAGACGAGCTAGTGATATGGCTTCTCTGTTCGATATTGCATCAGTCTTTGATGATATGCATCTCCCTGCTGGAAATAGAGTGGCAATTATTACAAATGCTGGTGGTCCCGGTATTTTGACAACTGATGCTTGTGAAGCAGAGGGATTACAGATTGCACAACTATCGTCTCAAACTGTCGAATTTCTAAAAGAGAATCTTCCGCCTGCAGCAGCAGTATACAATCCAATTGATGCTCTTGGGACTGCT
This sequence comes from Candidatus Thorarchaeota archaeon, assembly GCA_004524595.1. The sequence goes on from SDOA01000124.1 coordinate 1,966, forward strand.
CAACCTGAAGATTATGCATTATGTATCGAGGCAGCATTAAGAGATGAAAATGTTGATTCTGTCTTAGTTCTTTTAACACCTCAAGCAATGACAAAAGAAACTGAAACAGCACAGGTAATAGTCGAAGCACATAGAAAGTATCCTGATAAACCAGTTATAGCTGTCTTTATGGGGGGAAATTCAATGGTATATCCTAGAATTGTCTTGACTGAGGGGAGAATACCTATCTTCGATTTTCCTGAGCGTGCAGTACATGCTCTTGCTGAATTATACAAATATACTCTAAGTCGGGATAGTCTTAAGGATGAGATCATTCCAACATTCAAGGTCGAAAGGAAGAGAGTAGAGCAGATTATTTCTGAGGTGCGTAGCGATAATCGTAGAGTCCTTTTAGGAAGCGAAGCTCATGCTATTGCTGAGGCTTATAATATTCCTGTTGCACGAATTCGTCTTGCTACAAGTTCAGAAGAAGCAAAGAATCTCGCTGATGAACTTGGATATCCAGTTGTTCTGAAAATAGCAAGTCCTGATATTGTTCACAAGAGTGACATTGGGGGAATACGAACAGGGCTGAATAGTCCTGAAGAGGTTGAAGAAGCATTTCTCCAAATTCTTGACAATGCTAAGACACACATGCCAAAGGCAATTATCTACGGTGTAGATGTCCAAGAAATGGTAGAAAAGGGAAAGGAATTGATTATTGGTTGTTCACGAGATGTTCAATTCGGACCCTTAATCATGTTTGGTGCTGGTGGCATTTTCGTGAACTATCTCAAGGATATTGCATTCAGACTTGCTCCTATGACTCGGTTGGATGCAAATGAATTGATAATGGAAACCAAGATGGGAACGCTTCTGAAAGGTGTCCGTGGTGAACCTCCAAGTGATGTTACTGCAATAGAGGATACCGTTCTAAAAATAAGCCAACTCGTTACTGATTTTGAAGATATTGTGGAGCTTGACATAAATCCGGCTTTTGCATACGATAAAGGTAAAGGTGTATCTGCTGTCGATGTAAAGATCACAATTAGTGGGTGAATATGATGGCGAAGAATATTGTGATAAGCGGTGACACGGTAACCGGAAAGACAATGGTTGCAATAGGACTCGCTGGAAGATTGAAGGCTGAAGGTAAGTCTGTAGGATATTTCAAACCCTCAGGAACTAAGAGCTATATCCATAGTACTCCCGAAGAAGATGTTGATGAAGATGCAGCTCTTATGAAAGAGCTACTTGGAATGAACGAACGACTGAGCTGTATTTGCCCCATAGTCCGACACATGTCTAGTTTCGATGAGCTTCTTAGGATTGGGACTGAAACCCTCCTTGATAAGATTGAAACTTGTTATGAGCGGATTTCCAAAGACAAGGATTTTGTTCTTGTTGAAGGAACAAAGTCCCCATGGAATCTTCTTCATGTAGGTATTTCAACTCCTGAGATTGCGAAACTTCTCGATGCTACTGTGATCTGTCTAGTCAATTTTCCAGATATTGAAGCGATTGATGATATTCTGATGCAAAAGAATTTGTTCACGAATTTAGGTCTTGAGAAGGTTGGAATTGTATTAAGTATGGTTCCACCGATGTTAAAGAAGACAGTCAATGAGAATATTCGACCATGGCTTGAAAACCAAGGGTTGGCATTTTGTGGTGTCCTCTACAATAACAGAGAACTGTTTAGTCCAACAGTTGGAGAGATTCTACGTGCATTAGATGGAGAGATGGTGACTGGATCTGAGAAGCTGGATTTACTCATTGATCAATTCATAGTTGGAAGCATGGCACCAGAGAATGCTCTCAAGTGGTTTAGAAGATCAAAGGACATGGCTGTCATCACGAGTGGAGATAGAACAGATATCTGTCTTGCTGCACTTGAAACTGATACAAACCTGCTAATATTGACTGGAGGTCTCGGACCAGAGATTGGCACAATAGCTCGTGCAAGGGAACTTCATGTGCCAATAATGATGACTGCACTTGATACCTATGGCACTAGTAAGATTGTTGATGACCTTCTTGGTACTGTAACCGTGGATAATAAGGAGAAAATTGCAGCAGTAGAACGCATTGTTGGTGAGGCACTTCATCTAGAGTGTTTGGATTTTTAATATATAAGAGTGGGATAGGGAGCGAAAGTTGCTCCCAATGTAGAAAGAATGAATCGCACAATCGCCGGGAGAAGTGATGTGCGTTCTAGATGACTACTCCTCGACTGCCATATGTCATCTTGTATAGTTGAGCCAATACTAGGTTAATATTCAGAGTTGTGTCTGAACAATATCAGGAGCATCTTAGCGTATCTCTCAGGTTTCTCTCCATTTTTGCGTTGCAGTAGCAGTTCTAAGTCATATTTTCCCTTGCTCGGAATACATTTATGCAGGCAGTAAATTATCGAGGCTAGCTAATACAAGATATGAGGTGAATAAATGGCTTCAGATGCTGATAAGTCGGATGCTGCCGGTGAAGCTCTTGACACTGTAAAGACTACTAAGGAATTAGAGTCTTTGAAGTGGATACGTGAGCGACGATCTATTAGAGAATTCACTGGTGAGCGTATACCCGACGAACATATTGAATTGATCCTCGAGGCTGCCAGGCATGCACCAAGCCCTGAGAACATGCTTATGGTTCGTTTCGTTGTGATCCGTGACGATCAGGAAATGAAAGAATTTCTTGCAGATATTGCCCAAGAGATGGCTCAGACTGCTTTTGGCGGAGCACCTTTTGAATTGACGAGTGGAAGGAACTGGTTTATTGGTGATCCTCACCGAGCCGCGGTCTATGCCCGACTTAGGGATGGAGAACTCTTTCGGTATCCCGAAAAGAGTGATGCTGTGATAATTGTCTTAGCTAGCGAGGCATGGCATGACGCAGGCTATCTATATCCGAATGAGTTATTCGGTTCCGTTGTTGCAGGCATGGCCATTCAAAATATGTGGTTGACTGCAACCGAGTTAGGTTATGGCTGTGGTTACGAAGCACTTGTGTGTTCTGATCCTCGTCATGCAGAGCTGATACGGGATAGACTTGGAATTCCACCAATTTGGGTTCCTTTGACTGCATTCTGTATTGGAAAGAGAATCTCCCCGAGAGCACTTGGCCCAAGCAGACCACCTATTGAAGGACTATTTTACGAAGAACGTTGGGGCCTCCCATACAAACGTCTAGCTTTTAGAAAGGAGGGTACATAAAATGGATGTAGAATTCAAAGGCGAAACCCTTGAGAACATGAGGAAGCTTGCTGAAGAAGCTGGTCTCACACCTGAAGGTCTTATTGAAGTTGTTATGCAACAATTTGTTGACAATAAAGGCTCCAGAGTCTATACTGGTAGATGGTCTAAAGGTGAAGAGGATGGCGTCAAAGGTTTTAGATATGTACCTCAGTGGCCTTTTAGACCAGGTTTCAAAGAGGCAACCGGAAGTGAGGTAAAACGTTGGAAATCTGACTCCAAGAAATTCAGAAAACACCCGACTGGTCAATGGCCTTTCTATCCTCGTCTAAAAGAAGGAGACATTGAGCATGAATATTGGAATACTAAGAAAATGTACCATCAATCATTCATCAATGATAGAAAGGGACGTATCGTACATTTGATGAATGGTGAGAGATATGACGAGTTTCTTGATACTATCAAGAAACGGAAGGGGAACATGTGGACAACCACCATCGATACGGTCCTTGCTGAGGCTATTGATGACTGGATATCAAAGGAGGAATAATAATGTCACAACTACAGGAATTCTTCAAGTTCTTCATGACTCAAGTCAATAGTAAAGATGAGTTAAAAGAACACTTAGTCAAATGGATTGGTCCATTTGATGGAAAAATCCTCCAAGTCCATACAGAGGAGGGTGATCAGTATATCGTTGTAACAAAGGATGGTATGAAGCTCTTTGATGGTATCTATCCCAGTCCTGATGTTATATACAAAGCAAATGCTGCAACCCTGCTTGCAATCTTCACGGGTGAAACTCCATTCAAAGACACCATGAAAGATGGCAGTCTAGTGGTCATTGGAAGTGCACATGAGAGTGAACCTCTAGCAAATCTCATCCTCGTTGCAATGACGAGTGCCCTCTAGGAGGTTGAGACCATGGCTGTCAATAAAATTGCTGTCATTGGCTCTGGTTTGATGGGCTCTGGTATTGCCTATGTATCTGCTTGGAATGGTATCTCTGTCACAATGGTCGATATCAAACAGGAGTACATTGATGCAGGCATGGAGCGAATCCGTACTGATGTGATGACTGGCATTGACAAAGGTAAGATCTCAATGCAACAAGCTGAGGGACTTATGAGTCGTCTTAATGCAATGACTAATCTTGAGGATGCAGTAAAGGACGCTGACTTGGTAATCGAAGCCATCTTCGAAAACATGGAAGTCAAGAAAGAAGTCTTTGCTAAGATTGATGCAAACGCACCTCCGCATTGCATCATTGCATCAAACACATCATCCCTAAGTATCGATGAATTGGCTACTGCTACAAATCGTCCTGACAAAGTGATTGGTATGCACTACTTCTCTCCGGTTGCAGCAATGAAATTATTAGAGATAGTGATTGGTGAGAAGACAAGTGAAGAAACCATTGCGACAGCAATAGCTCTGGGCGAGCGCCAGAACAAACAGACTGTCAAGGCAAAGAATAGCCCTGGTTTTATCGTGAATCGAATCCTAATGCCTGTTCTTAGAGAGGCAATCCTCTTGTACGAACAAGGTATTGCTACTAAGGAAGAGATCGATACCGCCATGACAAGTATTGCCAAATTCCCTGCAGGCCCATTCACACTAGGTGATTTTGTTGGTCTTGATGTTGCTTTCAATGCAATGAGTACATTGTACAGAGAACTAGGTGACTGCTTCAAACCCCCAGAAACTTTAGCGAAGCTTGTTGAGTCTGGAGCTATTGGCACAAAAGCTAAGAAAGGCTTCTATCACTATGGTGGCGAACAAGCTGTACCTGAACCTCCTAAGGGAGTAGACAAGGACTGGTTAGTTAATCGCATTACAATGCCTGTCTTACGCGAAGCGATGATTCTTGTTGATCATAATATCGCTAACAAAGAAGATATTGATGTTGCGATGAAACTCGGAGCTAGTTTTCCTGCTGGTCCCTTCGAAACTGCAGAAAAGATCGGTCTGGACAAAGTCAAGGCAGAAATGACCAAACTTCATGAAGAACTAGGTGACTGTTACTCAGTACCAAAATATCTTGGATAGTATAAAATCAGATATGGCAGGGATTTTTTCCTGCCTTCACTTATTTTTACTTTTCTTCTCAAGAAATGTATGAACTTCCATGTCAAGAACGGAGTTTATAAGGTCGTAGAGTTTCACTTTTGTTATAGTCTCCCTTGAAGGTGGTATTATGCCAGAATACGAGACAATGCTATACTCAAAAGAGGGTTCGTTTCTTTCACCTGCAAAGAACGTAGCCGTAATCAAAATGAACAGAGTGGATGCTCTGAACAGTATCAATGACCAATTTCTCAAGGATCTTGTTGCAGCTCTTCAAGAAGCTGAGAATGATCCTGAGGTCCGTTCGGTTGTTATCGCGTCAGCACATGAGAAAGTGTATTGTACTGGTGCTGACTTGAAAATGGCGCAGGGATACCTCGGAAAGCCTGATGAAGTCAAGCCACTGCTTGAGGAGGGTCAACAGGCCATTGATGTTATCGCAAAATTAAGCAAGCCTGTTATCGCAGCAATTAATGGACTATGCTTAGGTGGAGGGGCTGAGATTGCTCTTGCATGTGACATCAGAATTTGTGACACTGAAGCAAAAATTGGCACACCAGAAGTCAGCCTGGGCCTTATTCCAGCTTGGGGCGGTTGTATGCGACTTCCAAGAATTGTCGGTCTTGGAAAAGCGCTAGAACTCATTCTCACTGGAGGACAAGTTACTGGTCCTGAAGCATTAGGGATTGGTCTGGTAAGCAAAGTAGTTCCGAAAGAGGAGTTACTCAGTCAAGCGATGTGGTATGGTGCGAAGCTGGGCGGGAATGCTCCCATTGCTGTAAAGCTAGCAAAACAAGCCACTCATCTAGCTTTTGAAGAAAAATACGAAGATAATCTCGTATTTCAAACTAAGGCTGGTGTCGAATGCTTCAAAACGAAGGATCTCGGTGAAGGAATTTCCTCTGTATTTGAGAAACGCCGTGGCAAGTTCACAGGTGAATAGTCCATTTTTATGACCCCGTCAGTTCCGGGGTCATCTTTCTATTTTTCATAGTTAATCGTCAACCTTAAGACCTCGTGTTCAAACGTCGATTATCTTACAAATCACATAGATAGAGGACTGCGATTTTTCATTTCGCAGGCTCTTCTCACGGAGGATAAGAAATGGCAAGAAAAGTCGCTGTGGTCGCTGCTGGCCACAGTAAGTTTGGAAAAAGATATGATGCAACCATGCGAGAGCTATGTGCTGAATCCTACAAACCAATATACGATGAAGGTATCACTCAAGATAGGATTGATGCAAGTGTTCTCTCTTATGCTGCATCGCAGTTTACAGGTCAAGGAGCTGGTTCAGCTCTTATGGCTGACTATGTCGGTATGCAGGAAAAACCCCACTTAAGAGTAGAATCTGCATGTACCACAGGTACAGCAAGTCTGAGAGCTGCTTGGGGAATGGTAGCCGCAGGTCTCTATGATGTCATGCTTGTAATGGGAGTTGAGCAGATGAATCGTGTTTCATCGGCTACTGCGACTGAATATATGTCACGAGCTGGAGACATGAGATGGGAATATCCCTATGGTATCAGCTTTCCAGCATTCTACGCACTGATGGCTTCACGATACATGAGCGAATACAATATGCCCCATGACGTGCTTGCAAAGATCGCTGTGAAATCTCACTTCTATGGTGCGCAGAATCCAAAGGCACATCTTCCCAAAGAGGTTTCTTTCGAGGAGGCTAACAATGCTGTTCCAATCTGCAGGCCTCTCAATCTTTATGATTGCAGTCTCATTACTGATGGAGCTGCGGCTTGCGTCATTGCTGCTGAGGAGCGAGTTAAGGAATTCACTGACCGACCTATGTGGATTAAAGGTATTGGGGCAGGAGCCTCAGAAAATATGATTCAGGACCGACCAAGTCTAACATCAATTCCTGGTGCAAAAAGAGCTGCAAAAGCTGCTTACAAAATGGCTGGACTTGAACCAAAGGACATGAACATGGCTCAAGTTCATGACTGCTTTACTATTGCAGAACTGATTGCTTATGAGGACTGTGGTTTTGCAGAGCCTGGTAAGGGTCGAGAGATCGTTGAAAATAAGGATAACTATATCGATGGCAGAATTCCAGTGAACTGTGATGGTGGGCTCAAGAGTAAGGGTCATCCATTGGGAGCCACTGGAGTTTCAATGACCTATGAGATCATGAAACAGATGAGAGGTGAGGCTGAGAATCAGTCTCGTCAAATCAAGGATGTGCAATATGGTCTTGCACATAATGTTGGACAATCTGGCCAGTTCGTCAATGTGTTCATCTTTGAAAGGGGTTGGTAAAAAATGGCTGAAAAGAAAGAACTCTATTTAGGTTATTCAACTGATAAGGCGGTGACTCCATTTTTCCAGTCATTCCTTGAAGCTCTCGACCAAGAAAAGCTGATGAAGAGTAAATGCTCAAAATGTGGATCTGAATATCTTCCTCCAAGAGAGCATTGTCAAAAGGACATGAGCAAATGCGAGTTAGTTGAGTTCACTGAAAAGGAAGCGAAGCTGTACTCCTATGTCATTGTGGATTTTGCTCCTGAATCTCTCTCCTCAAAAGCACCCTATGTTGTAGCGATAGGCGAATTTCCATCAGGTCTCAAATTGACTGCGCATATTACTAATCTTATGTCAATGCCAGAGGTTGGTATGCCGCTCAAATTGGGTTTTGAGAAGATTGATGAGAAAAAGATCACTTACAAGTGGTTAGTATAGTTCATTTGGGGGTTTTCTATCCCCCATCTTCTTCTTTTTTCTATTCTTTACAAACGACTCTAGATGACCTCACTACCGTCGTTTGCGAATATTTCAAGAACATTAACCCATCTGGATTGTAAAAGTACTGCCTTCAAAGTTTCCAAATAAATGATTGCTGCCTTCTTTGTGTCACAGCATTCTATTTCTGATACAGCAGTTCCTATTAACTCTGTAATCTCGTTGAATCGTCTTTTTCCCTCATTTCTTCTGTAATCTGAAAAGACCAAATACCCGGGATACTTGCTACCCAATCCTTGGAGAAGTCTGGACTCTTCATCGACATAAGTCTTGAGATCATAGGAACTCTCAAGGTTCTTTCTCATGGCATTAAGACTTTCAATTAGTACATGTTTGTTCCCGGCTACACCCATGCAATCAGACTCCTAACGGGCAATTTCTATATGATGAAACGAGTAATTAAGGATTAGGGATTACTGGTTCTAAATTTGAAATGATATTCTCTGCTATATTTCTCTCTGGTTTTCAACAGTTTGCGTATTTGAATCATGGTTCAGATAGACATATCATTGGCTACTTTTATCTAATGATAATAATCATTATTATTATCACCATCGCAGAGCCAATCGAGATAACCAATGTTAGGTTACCAATTATATCTCAATCAATTCCTGAAGCAATACTACTTCTTCCAGTTCTTACCACTCTTTTTCCATCATGACTGTTTTGATTTCCATATTACAACGACGACTATCGCAATGACCCCAACAGCTCCTAATGTTATTAGAAGTGTCATGCTCTCAATTTGAAAGCCTCCCGTTCCTCCTGATGTTGTGGTTGTAGTTTCACTTGATTCAGGTATTACTGTGACTATGATTGAACTGAAGACAAAGTTTGCAGAATAGTCAGAGACAAATAAGGTGTAGTTGTAAGTCCCTACTGAAAGACCATCTACATTAAGAATAATATCAGAGCCATTCCAAAAGTCCATTACGAGTGCTGTGAGGTTGTCATCTCTGTATATCGCGTAGAGCAGTGGATTGTCATCTGAGACCTCCCAGACTATCTCATTCCCCGTCGTACCTTCAACATAAGTCAAGTCTTCAGCACTGCTTATAATTGGGGCAGGATTAGGTGGTAGATAATAATAGAATGGGTTCTTTGAGACCGTATAAACTTCTCCAGCCTCATACGAGTCAAAATTGAAGGGTCCACTTGTTACATCAGGATAAAA